>CACZSY010000131.1 GCA_902783965.1 uncultured Lachnospiraceae bacterium | reverse complement strand
CTGACAGGTACTGGGCTTGAACCCAGCACCTGTCAGAGAGTCACCCACCGCCCAAAGGGCAGTGGGTTTTCTCTTCGTTTTATAAATCGGCTGCCTGCAGATATTTATTTGCTTATGCAGATGGATCCTGTGAAACAGGAACCTAATTCTTTTTATATGCTTTTCTGTCTATCTTTCCGTTAAATGTTTTCTTAACCTCATCTGTCAGCTCGATCTTCCTTGGGATCTTATAAGCTTCCAATTTATCAGACATGTATTTTGTCAGAGGTTTCGGGTCAAACTTATCTTTATCCTTAACTACAACAAGAAGCTTTAAATAAGGTATTCCAAATTCATTAAACTCCTCTATACATATACAGTCATCAATTAATCCCGAAAGTATCGCAACGTCCTCAACATCTGTCGGAGCGATCTTATATCCTCCGATATTGATAACATCACCGGCACGTCCCGCATAATACAGATAATCTTCATCATCCAGATATCCCATATCGCTTGATATATACCATTCACCTTTTAATACCTGGGCAGTCAATTCCGGCTCATTATAGTATTCTTTCATCGTCATGCAGCTCTTAATGCATATCTGTCCCTTTATTCCCGGTTCATGAACTATCTCACCGTCATCTTTCATTATTCCTATCTCTACACCCTCATTTGCTTTACCGAGACAGTTTTTCTTCATTTCCTTGGTATTATAGTTATATGAACATATTCCGATACTTTCAGTTGCTTCATAAGCATTAAATAATCTGGTATCAGGGAACATATCTCTTAATTCGATACAGTCTCCTTCAGGAAGCATTGCGGAACTTGTATAAATAAAGTCTATCTGATCTTTAAATTTTGCAAATTCTTCTTTTGCTCTTGAAAGCAGGATCCTTATGGAAGTAGGCACAAGCCATAAAGTGTTGATATTATATTTTCTTATGCAATCAAAATATTTCTTTATATCGCTGATTCCGTCCATGTATACGGCACAGCATCCGTTTCCCAGAGTTAGTATGGTCATGATCATGGCCCCTCCATGATTAAGAGGAGTAGTGATCAGCATCTTACTTTTCTTTCTCAACTGAACATGTTTTGCAACTGAATAACTGAACATTGATGTTGCTCTGTGTGTTTTAAGCACACCTTTGGATTTTCCTGTAGTTCCGGTTGTATTATACATTTCTGCAGGAAGATCAAGATCCGGATAAATGATCTTTGTATCTTTTTCAACAGTCTCATTATGAGAAATCTTTCTTATATCGTCATAACTTTTCCAGTTACTGTGTCTATTATTCGGTTTAATGCAAATTATAAATGAAGATTCAGATTCTCTCGCTATCTCGATCATTCTGTATTCAGGCGCTGTTTTTTCAACCGGAACCATGATAGCTCCGATCAATTGTATGGCGAAGAAAGTTGTAATACAGATTTCATCATGAACAGCCTGGATTATTACTCTGTCTCCTTCTTTAACTCCCTGAGATTTAAGCCAGTTTCCGATCGAATATATCATCCCTGAAGTTTCTTTATAAGAATATATCCTGTCGTTGGCTATGATCGCAGGATCATCAGGATTTTCAAAAGAGTTTTCGAAAATACGCTGAACTATTGATTTTTGAGTCAGGCTTTCATCAAGTTCAAGTACCGGTTGCTCTTTGTTATCAATACTGTTAACATATTCTTCACTGTCTGATGTCTTTCCTGTATTATTTAGAAGGTCTTCCATCATTTTTGCCATATTTCTGACATTGCAGAAATTCTGCGAATTTATCCTGTCATACGGTATCTTACATTTAAATTCGCTTTCTAAAGCATCAGTTACCATGATAATACCCAGAGAGTCAAGTACATGCCTGCCTATAAGGTCATTCTCTTTTCTGAAATCAATTCCGTCAATATGTGAAGAAACAACTTTGATCACACGTTCTTCGGTTTCGGAAAATACCTGAACTTCTTCGGTATCAATATCATAGTTTTCATATACAGAATTTTTCAAATATCTCTGGTTTTCAAATTCTTTCCATTTGATGTCAACAACTTCATCAGAAATATTCTGTTTTGTAAAGATTATATTATAATCTTTTTCCATCTGTCTTACGGAAAGATATGCATCAAATCTTCCAATGACCTTTGCGGGATTACCGGCAACAATGGAATTTTCAGGTATATCACCGGTTACCACGCTTCCTGCTGTAATTATACAGTTTTTGCCTATTCTAACATTAGGAAGAATAATACAGTTCATTGAAACATAGACATTGTCCATTATCTCAATACAACCTAATCTTTCTTCAAATCCAAAATCAGACTCAGGATCAGCCTTTTTCAGAAACCTGTTGATCATATCATGAGGAACAAGTTTGGCAGTCTTGTGAATAAAAACATTATCATGGATTTTTATAAGCTTAGGATAAATCGGAAGAAGTGCAGGACCCCATTTGCATTTTTCTCCCATACCTCCCAGAATATCATGTTCTTTAACATATTTTGCTCTTTTTCCATATGTTCTTAATAATGATAATCTTATACTGTGATAAGCTCTTTTATAACGCATAATCGTATTCTTCCTTTATTTAAAACCTGTAATCATACTTTAGATTTAAAATTCTACTAGAATTAATATCAATTATCAACTGTTTTTTTCCATAAAATAGAAACTACTTCAATAGTTAACATTTATATCCACCATTGAAATTTATATCCCATAATATCCACAAAAAACGATAAAGTTATCAACATTTACGTGGATAACTTTATCGTTTTTATTAAACATAAGGGTTTTTAATGTGGATTATTCACAAATCTATCAACAAATTGT
>CACZSY010000130.1 GCA_902783965.1 uncultured Lachnospiraceae bacterium | reverse complement strand
CAATAGGTCTATTAAAGTTACCCTTTTTTCAGAAAATCATATCAAAAACTTTTCAAATCACCTCTTGACATATCACCAGATTGCTTTCATACAACTAAGAAAATAACCACTCCTTAGCTCTTTCATAATCACCCATTCTGTCTAAATGTTCACCTAATCGTAATCCGTTCCGCCTCAGCTCTGATGGCGAAAAACTCTTTAAAAGTCGGATCCTCACTATCAATTGTTTCCATAATCTTGATCAGCCGTCTTTTCCCGACTCTCCGGTCAAGGATCGCCATTATCCGAACAAGCATATTCTCACTCTCAAGGCTCTTTTCTATACTCTGGTTATCAAAAATATCAAAAGCCTCATAGATACACCGCTGATCAAAGATGCCCAACCGCATGGCTGTGTCGTCCATAAATGCCATCTCATATTTCATCCGGCTTTCATACTTTTCATCATGAGGAAATTCTGAAGCTTTCGCCCAGTTGTTATAATATCCGCCGGATATGATCTCCCTGCCGTCAAACATGATCGCAGCTCTGCCTTCATGATCAGGACATTTGCTATAACTTGTAGCAAAATATTGGATATGTCCTTTTAAGCTGTCCGCCAGGTATTCTTTTTCAAGTTTTGCTCTTATCCCGCTCCATGTCGCCATATCATTTCTTTCCTTTTCCGACAAAATACCTTTTATTGGATGTATATAGGATCATCAATTTTTCGTACGCTTTCCTGCATTGCTTCATTAGCTTCATCATCCCAGACCATTCTTTCCGGGCCGAGGGTTCCATACATCGTATTTTCATACGAATATGTCATCTTTGCATTCTTGATCAGCCTTTCATTCTCTATGTCATCATTGAATGTTCCAAGTTGGTCGTATACATCCTGTGTTATCTCATAATCATACTGTTCCCTGCCCTCCCGGCTGGTGTACATAATTTCAGCAAAATATCTTTTCGTATCAGGATCATAATACGCCGTCCAGTTATTGCCTTGCTTTTTGTTCTCCATATTTGCTTTTTCCTTTCTCTTTTCCGGTTTCTTTAAGTTAGCTGGTATAGCCTACGAGAAGCCAAAGCTCTTTACATCCGGAATACATTCCTTCTTTCTCTATCATATCATACTTCTACAAAGGCTCTTTTTCAAGTTTCACATATCTTATACATACATAGCAGATCATCTGATCCTTCCTATCATTTATCCTCGTTCTTCAGAAGATACTTATTGTTTACAACTTTCATGGAAAGTGCTGCACTGATTCTCTCATTGAATACAGGTTCCGTGGGACGGATTACAATACCCTCTTTCTTTCCACCATTTGGATATTCACCATCTGCTCTCTGAAGAAGTGCTTCTACAGTAGGATACTTTAAGGGCAGATCCATTCCAATTTCCTCCACAGGAACCATCCTCAGTCCCATTTTGTCGCAAATCTCTTGCATTTTCTTTAATCCGACTCTCCTTCCATCAAGTCGAATCGTAAACACATACCACTCCGGCCTTGTCAGCTTTAATCTGTTCTGCTGGATCCCTGGTGCACACAGTTCTCCCTGTATGGTCAGTAAATGCAAACCATTCTCCACATAATACTTTCTAATCTTGTTTTCAATGTCCTCCCTCTTAACAAGACCATAAAATGCACTCTTCCCGTCATCCTTGTACTCATAGTTATGCCCAGTTACATGGAATCCTTCATCATCAATTGATACAGAATGAGAAGAACCATCAAGCTTGGTAGTAATGTAATACTCCAGACCGGCAAAATCTCTGATCAGATCCGGCTCCGCCTGTACACGTGTCTCATCAGTATGTGGCACATCGATTGGAAGATTACCGATAACAGTCCCGCCTGTAGTAATTCTCTCCTCAATTTCCCACTTACGTACACCAAGTATCTCAGTCACATCCATCCCCAGCTCCACATCTTCAGGAATCTCTGAAAATTGACTTATCGGAAGCAAAAGCCCCTGAGAAATCTGTCCGCGGAATCTCATCGTTCTCAAGCGAAATCCCTCTCCCATAATATCCGTCTTTCGGTAGCTCGATGCTCTCATAAACTCAAACTCTGGACGGATTGGCAGAAAACTGTCAATCTCAAAATATATTGCCAGATCCATCGGCTTGAACTGTCCCTTGTTTACAACACACTGCCACCCCAACACATTTGCCATTTCTATCCTGTCCGCACCTGCAATCGACTCTATCCTCCATATTCTCTGTATACTCGCTAATTTTCTCATTTTCAACCTCCATTTTTTACTTATTTCAACTTGGTATCGTTAATATGTATATTTCGTTTTATCGAACTATGAATTAAAAAAATATTCTCCTTCATTAATTGCATAGAAACAACTTTCCCGTTTATTATTCTTATGTCTTACACATGCACGCCATAGTTTTACACCAAAGTAATCTACAAGGAATTCCGGAAATGCACTTAGCACGAAAACATCTTCTGCCCAGGTCTTCTTTTCTTCCAACAAGTAGATCACACCAGGATTCACAAGTTCAGTATACTTCTCATATTCCAACGTATCTGCAAAATCAAATAAACACGACACTCTCATCGCAAATACATCTATTATATCCTTCCAGTTTTCATAACCATACTCTCTAAAATGCGGATTTACCGAGCGGAATGCGGAAAGACTCTTGTATTCTTTCATATCAGTTGCTGCTACAAAACATACTTTCCCGTCTCCGCAAACACTCGGAGTATAGTCTCTTAGTGCCTCCACCATCGGGTAACTGATGTACAGCTTTCCATTTTCTGTCTCATTATCGAAGCATTCAAGCATCTGTTTTACGACATTTGCATCATCTTCCTTGCCAAGATTGGTTTGATGCGTATCATAATCGAAGAAAAGATATATCTCTGAAAAATTATCTCTCGATAGACCATTGAGCTGTTTGTTGATATCATCATTATTTTCTCTTAGGACCTCAATGATATCTGTATCAAAATCATCCGCTTTAAGCTTCTTCCAAAGCATATAGATATTTTCTCCTGCTGGAAGCGTTATAACTTTGAAGTTTCCATGAGAAAAGAACACCTTTGATATATTATCAATAATCTGAGGCTCCCTCACCTCTCCTTCGACTATAAACGCCATATAGGCTCTATCAGCCATTGAAAGCACCTGCCTTATACATTTTCTGAAGATTATGAGCATGCCTCAACTCCTTCTCTGTTAGTTCAGAGAGTGAGCTTATATTATTATCCTTCAGCAGGAAATAACAATCCGGTCTGAGTAGATCATTGCTCATAAGGTCCGTATTATGCGTGGTCGTAAAAATCTGCACGCCAACTACTTCATTAACTTTTCTCTGTATATCCTCAGATAATTCAAAATGATAGAAAGCATCAAACTCATCAATGAATACAAACGATGCCTTTTTCATACGGATATACCAGTAATAAAATAATGCAAGTGATCTGGTTCCGGTGGATGCTATCTTGAAGAAATCAGCGTCCTTATTATCAAAGTGACAATATATTGCTTTTCTCCCATCTACATCTCGCTCATACAGATTATACTCAATATCATTTTCATTCAGAAACTTCTCAAAATCCTTAAGCTTTCCAGAATTTACAATACCTTCTGCAATCCCTTCGGTTCCATTCATGAACCCTTCGTATCCTCTATTGTCCAAAGAATAGAACAGGAGCATTCGATCTACAAAATCAATGAACTTTTTGAACACCTTATTTTGTATGTTATCTGCAAGGATTGAATTAGCGCTCACATACTTTACCCGTGATATCGGGCTTTCGTTCCTGATAGATGAATTTAAAGTATCTGAGCCCTCCAGCAATGTAAAACCATCATTTTCAGGAAAATTATAATAAATAACCTCCTTGCCATCAATGGACAAACTCTCCTGTTTCAATGTATCAACATTATTCTTTGAATACTTATATACCAGCTCATGTCCATCAAAAGCAAAAGTGTACTCAAACTCAGCAAATGATTTCCTGCCGTTCATGTTGAGATAGAAGTCATAGTTTTGAATCAACTTCTGTTTCTCCGTCAGATGTGTTATCACATCAAAGATTGCAAGTCCCAGGTTCGACTTTCCACATCCATTTATGCCATATATAATCCCCTTAGTTATGCAATTTTCCACGACTACCTCTGGATGAAAGCCGTAATTGCTGGGATTTCCTAAATCTAAAGTGATCTTATCTTTAAATCCTTTAAAGTTTTCTACGCTGAATTTCTTTAACATAATAATCACTCTCCATGTCTTTTTCTTTAGTATACCCAGTCCCGAAGAAAAAATCAAATATTTCCGTATTTTTTTTACGGCGGTGCTGTATTTTCATCTTCCATTAATGATTAACCATTTCTGCAGAACGAATCAGTATTTCCTCCATCTTTATTTATTATTCGGCTTTAAATTGTTATTATGCATTATTCGTCATGTCGTATTTTGAGAGTAAAAAAATATTATTTTTTTATTTCATTTAATGCATAGATATATCCCTGAAGACGGTTTCTACAATCCCTGTCCATTCTCCTGTATTCTATCAAGAGGTTATACTCTTCATCTTTACGGTATACTGTCAAATAATCATTGTTCAATGTTTCATTACTCTCTGAACCGGATATTAAGTAGTAAGGATCTACCTGTAATGTATCGCAGATTACTTTTAGTTTATCAATAGAAGGATTCTGTTTTTTCCCTTTCCAACTGCTCATCGTACTCTGGGGTATACCGGTCTTTTCAGAGAACTCTTTTTGAGTCATACCTCTGTCATGGACAAGTTGTAATACTCTTTCACCTATAGTCATATTATTTCTTCTTTCAGAATAATTCGTTTACCCAATATTACTGCATCCGATGATATAAATCAAGTACAAATTCATATTTCTCTGTGTTTTCCTGATTAACTTTGCTTTTTCCTTCATTTTTCATAAGTGCCTCTTCGTTATGATTTTCTAAGAAAAATGCAATATCATTTTCACCCATTTAAAATAATCTCCATCTCATGCCATTTCTCCCCGCCCCACTCAGATGCAGATTCACCCAGATCATGAAAACCAAACTTCTGGTACATCTTCACCTTATCGGTATTGCAGGTGAGCACCATTCGTTTTCTTCCTTTTTCCTCTTCTCTATGGCAATAGTTCCTTACGATCGCTCTTGCAAGTCCCTGATTTCTAAATTCCGGTAATACATCCAGACCCAACAACATGACATTTCTTCCCTTCGGATCATGCAAAGATGCGTCTGTGAAAAAATCGTCCCTAAATGTCGTCTCATCCGTGGCAATGCCATTCAGGAATCCTGCCATCTTTCCGGTTTCTTTTTCTATTGCAACATAGAACAGCTCGGAAGCGGCACTTATCCTCTCCAGCATATGTTCCTTTGAGCATGCTTCATTGGGTGGAAAACAGATCCTCTCAATCTCTGCGGCTTCTTCGGCCTCTTCCGGTCTGATACTGCGAAACTCATATTTATCATAAATGCTGTCTTTTTTAGTTATCACAGCTATGGCACAAGGCATCCGTCCATCCACCACATGATATCGCACATCTGTGTATCCCTTGTCTTCAAAGAACTTCTTATATGAATCAAGGTCAAATTGTCTCTTAAAGTCAGCGCCCAAAAGGGTAATGAACTTTACAGCAGCCGTTCCGGGAGCAAAGTCTGTTGCTATCAGTTTCCTGCACTTCTGTGCTATATAGATACTTATCGCTCCTGTTCCGCAGGCGCATTCGAGCACTTCATCTGAAGGCTCGATCAATTCAGCAACCTTCTTTCCTGTACCGGTATAAACCTTACCGTTATATACATTTTCAAACAGATCATATAAGGGTGCAACTTTGTCCCAAAACATAATTTCAAAACCTTTCTTATTCCGTTTCAAATATTCTTTATTTGCTGCTGTTTCCGATTTTACCTCTCTATGAGACACTTAAAGCCTATTCAAGTCTCGCTCTTCTATAGCTCTTTTTTAAAGAATCTGTTCATCGTACTGTGACCCACTTCCGCCGGGCGATCTATCTCAACATAGCCGGACTTCTTATAGATATGGATGGCAGCCTTAAGTATATCATGAGTCTCAAGATAAGATGCTTTATAGCCGGCGTCTCTCATTTTTTCTTCAACGAGATCCACCAGCTTATATCCAAGTCCGGATCCTTTCGCAGAATCATCGAGATACAGCTTCTGAAGCTCCGCCGTGTTCTCCATCGGTTCAAATCTCGCAAAACCGATACCGCCGATCACCTTTCCAGCCGGGTCTTCTATTACGAAATATCTGCTTTCATCTTTACCGTAATAATCACTCAGATGATCCAGACCTTCATCAAAATACGCGGTTCCCGGAATATCAAGTCCGACCTTTTTAAGATTATTTCTGACAAGGGCGGCAACCGCCTCGTTATCAGTTTCTGATATTTCTCTATATTTCAACATTTCTAATTCTCATTTCTTGCTTTGTCATTTTCTTTAATAAGTTTCCCTGAATAACTCTGCTATTGCGGACTCATAATCCTTATCTATCATGATCATCTTTTCTTTCATAAAGAGTACATCCTCCAGGATGATCCTCCATAAGATACCCGCCGTCACGAAGCTTTCTGAATAGTCTTGAGTTCATGGCTTCTTTAAGGGAAGTATCCCTAACATTGATATCTGAATACGGTGAGAACGGACACGGCTCTGCTCCTCATCACCGGGAGCCAGTTCTACAGAATCGTTCACCTGCATCCTCGGCTTTCCTTCTTTTCTTAGAAGCTGCTCTGCTGGCAAGGACAAACCTTGCCATATATGCGCTCTCCCTGGGATTTTTGAGCGTAGCTCTTACTGCGTCGGAAACTATGCGTTCCACTCCCTGTGTCATATATGATTGGATGTCAAATGTTTTATCCATAGATTTTCTTCCTTCTTTTATCAGCCCTACGTGCAAGTTCTTCAGCATGAGCAAATTTGCTGATCTCATTTATTATCATGATTCTTCATGGCTTTTTTCCCAAGCTTATCTGCAATGAAAAGATAACTGTAACCTACGATTATCAGGAAGGCAAGCAGCAACAATATCCACCATCCACATCCCATATATGGCAGCCCGTCCACAAATCCAAATGCGCCCGCCGGGCTTCCCCAGTTAAGGAAAAAATATGGATAATTAGTTCCTTGTGAAAATTCCCATCCCATGTTATATCCGATACCTGCATATATGGCGTAAAACAATGGAGGTATTGTCACATAGAACACATTTCTTTTTTTGATCCCTGCGCCGGATGAAACAACAAAAAAGTCAGCAACTGCAGAAACCGGAACAACAACATGCGTGAGCGTATTCTGTATATTCCATGCTTTATCGCCCAGTGTAGGTGCCAGCACTATACCAAATACCACTCCGGTCAGGGTTATGGCTACAGTACCTACAAATTTGACAACATACCATGCTTCACTGATCTTTTTTCCCCGAAGCATCAGATAAATACCTATTACGCAGATAAGGGCTATGGCGATATTTGACTGGATCGTGAAATACATGAACACTTTCATTCCGCCCATAAACGTCCTTCTTCCGGCGTAAGCACTTAAGAAAGTGCCACCTACCGCAGATAAGATAACTATGATCTTCAATATTAAGCTTATATTCTTTCTTGCCTGTGAAACCGAGTCCATGACAGCCTCCTCAACATTCAATACTGTGTGCTCAACCTTCCAGGAATTTATAAAGCAGCCTGTACAACTCCTTTACATCATCTTCGTTTAATGGAGATCCATTTTTTGCGAGTTCAACCGGTATATCCTTACACTTTTCCTTAAGTGCATTACCCTTATCTGTGATAGCCACTATCGTTACACGTTCATCTTCTCTGGAACGTTCCCTCGTCACATATCCCTCTTTTTCAAGGTTCTTAAGAAGAGGAGTAAGTGTTCCCGCATCCAGATGAAGGATACTTCCGAGCTGTCCCACGTTAACGCTCTCCTTCTCCCACAGCACCATGAAAACGATGTACTGTGTATATGTAAGTCCCAAAGGCTTCAGATAAGGATTATACGCTGTAACTATCTTCCTTCCGCATGCATACATCGGAAAGCATAACTGATTTTTAAGTAATAACTGTTCGTATTCCTGTGCCATAACCTGCCCCTTACAGTAATCCCTCTACAAATTTATCTACATTTTCCATCTTCTCTGTAGGCTCAAATCTTGCCGCAACATTTCCGCTTCTGTCAACTACGAACTTGGTGAAGTTCCACTTGATCTCCGGATTGTTCTTGTAATCCTTATCGATCTTCTTAAGCATCACACTCATCGCAAGCGCTGCTGGACCTTTACCAAAGCCGTTGAATCCCTTCTGTTCCTTCAGATACTTAAAGAGCGGTATCGCAGTCTCACCGTTCACATCTGCTTTTTTCATCTGAGGGAACTGAGTATTGTATTTAAGCTGGCAGAACTGATGGATCTCATCATCCGTTCCCGGGGTCTGTCCTGCAAACTGGTTGCAAGGAACATCGATGATCTCAAATCCTCTGTCATGATACTTCTCATACATCGCTTCAAGATCTTTGTAATGAGGAGTAAATCCACATCCTGTCGCAGTATTCACGACAAGCACTACCTTACCTTCGTAATCCT
Source organism: uncultured Lachnospiraceae bacterium (assembly GCA_902783965.1). Lineage (GTDB taxonomy): Bacteria > Bacillota > Clostridia > Lachnospirales > Lachnospiraceae > RUG11200. The sequence goes on along the minus strand of CACZSY010000130.1, from coordinate 77 downwards.
TCATAGATATCTCTTCTCCTGATGCTGACGTTACACTCTGTTCATAAAATCCCATGATATGTGCCTCCTTCTGGAAT
>CACZSY010000129.1 GCA_902783965.1 uncultured Lachnospiraceae bacterium | reverse complement strand
GTCGTCCAAATCAAAGAGATATCCCTTTGATCTGGCAACGCTGTCGTCCATTGATCCGCCGTTACCTGCTTTGAATGTATATCCCATTGCAGGTATGGTTTCATTTCTGCCGTAATAAGTATAAGAATTATTATGATAAGCCATAGTGTTAACGCCGGCTCTCCTGAACTGCGCTCCCATTGTAAGCGGCATATAATTATTCTTGCACTGCTGCATTGTGAACACGCCTCGCGGTCTGTTTGGGTTGGTCAAAAGACCGGAAATGTTCATGAACTCACCGCCGCAGGTACTTTCGCCTGTAACAGGAACATAATAATTATTAAATACGAATCCGCTGTGTGTAAGCTTATAAAGCGTCGGTGTGAGCTCTTTACTTACACAGTATGGCGAAAATGCCTCACCGGTAAGATAGATGAGATTATATCCCTTGAACATGCCGGTGTATTTATTCTTTCTCGTCGGCATAAGTGAAGCGAAATACTGGTCAAGCTTTTTGATATACTCATTTTTTTCATTCTCGGCAAGCTTTACAAAATCTATGTCCATAGCATTAGGCGAAGTATCAATAACAGGTGCCGCCGTAGAGTCCGGATCTGTAATGGTCGGTTCATCAGCCTTAGGTCCCAACGTAAATGTTGGAGCCGGAGTACCTATCTCAAGCTCATCCAGATCAACTTCACCGGTATCATTCTTAATAAGCTTTACCGCATTCAGCCTTAATGTGGTAAATACGCCATAATCAGATATAGCGCTGGTATTATCATACATATCATGATAATTCTCATATATTATGTTCTTATCCTTATCGCTTAAGTTAACCATGATCACAGGAACAAAAGCAAAGCATAATGCCATTATAAGGAAGACAAATGTCACACCTATCGGTTTTCTTACGAATCTCATTCCCATCTTCAGCAATATGCCGTATACCACCAGCGGCACAGCATAAAGCATTGTTGCAGGCATACACTTGATAAAAGAAATAAGTATCTCCTTCCAGTAATCCAATACCTGAAGATTGCCGGCGCCCATTTCCGTGACCAGAAGTGGAACCTTAAAGACATACATATAGATCGTCTCAGCCACAAATATGAGCATCGTGAATCCCAGGATCACCCACATTATTATCTTATTGACCTTAGCCTTGAACAAACCTGTGATAACAAGCACAAACATGCCTATCGGAAGAGCAAAAGCTATCGGATATACTATAAACTTTCCTAAAGACCTGTACGTAAATATATGGAATGCAAGTTCCATATGAATAAATGTTAAGAGTATAAATATGATCTGGCAAATAACACTTGAAGCCACGGAAAAAGACTGATTTGAATTCTTCGATTTCTTTCTTCTCTTTCCACGCTTCTTGTTTCCAAGATTACGTTCAGATATAAATCTGTCTTTTCTGGTATCCTGAAAAGTAAAACCTGAATTGACACGTCTTGAATTTCTTTCAATGCTCATGCCGGAAAACTCATTTCTTCGACTCACAATATCATTTCCTCTCGTTATTTTGGTATCAACAGCTGATACTATTGTCTCGTACACATCAAAGGATTATAGCATAATCTTCTTCTGTTTGTAAATAAAATATTTTTTATTTATTAACGAATCGAGCAGGGGAGAGAAATCTCCCCTGCTCGCAGCTCCGGGGTGCGCCCGGCATATCAGGGAATCTTCCTTGCGCACCCCGTGTGCATAAAAAACAGGTCCGAAGTTTTCGGCTTCGGACCCTTCCACACATATTATTAACTCTAGTTTTTATTTCTATTATAATGCCACCAAACAGCTTTATGCTGCTCTTCTCTTCTTTGAAACCACAACAACACCTGCTGCCATTGCGATAACTGCAACTGCTGCGTAAGGAACTGCATCACCTGTAGGTGCCGGTCTTACAGGATCAGGATCATCTGTATTTGTCGGCTCATCTACAGGATCATCTACAGGATCATCTGCAGGCTCAATTACTACATCTTCTTCTGAAAGGCCTGCGCCGTCATAGTCTGCAGGTGCTTCTGTAAGAACTTCTGCTGTGATCTTGCCTTCATCGTCAACATCAACGAGAAGCCAATACTCACCGTCTGTAAGTTCTACTTCCTTAGCCTGCTTCTTAACTGCGCCTTCATTTGCCTGTGCGTCTGAAACGAAGTTATTGATGATGACATCATAGTATCCGTCAGAGAATGTTCCGCCAAACGCATACCATTTCTCAGACTCTTTCTCAAGCTTCATCTGTGCTCCAGGCCATGCTCCTGTAAGTTCTCCAGAACCGCCTGACCATCCGAAGTTCTCGCCTGTACCAAAGATGTAGATTCCAAGATCGTTCCAGTCTTCGATCTCAGGCATAAGTACATGTACCTTTAAGCCTGCTTCATCCCATGCTGTGCTGGTAGGTTCTTCAGTAGGATCATCAGTAGGATCTTCAGTAGGATCTTCAGGTTCTTTTACTTCGATCTCCTTAGCTTCTTCATCTTCCCAATCCTGAGGAGCTTCGGTTGTCATCTCTTCTACCATATAGTTTTCTGTAGTATCCTGAGTGCAAAGCCAGAACCAATATGTTCCTGCGCTTAATCCTTCAATGTTGTCAGTCTGTGGTGAACCTGCATTATTGAAAATGATATTGGTAATACCATCAACTTTGATCGTACACTTATACCATCCATCGTTGTTGTCACACTCAGCCATAGCTTCGCCCGGCCATGCATCGAACAGATCTCCACTGTCTGTCCATGCCCAGAGTGAAACAGAATCCCAGCTTTCAGGCTTCTCAACATATAATGTAAGGGTTCCTGCTGCTTCCTGATTAGCCTGTTCCTGTTTCTCACGTTCTTCTGCCTGAAGTGCTGTCAACTTCTCATATGCTGCAGTAAGATCAGAATAATTAGAGATATCGTCTGTTGAATAATCGCCTGAAACTGCAAGATAGCTGTCAACTG
>CACZSY010000128.1 GCA_902783965.1 uncultured Lachnospiraceae bacterium | reverse complement strand
TATCAGGGATCTTCCGGAAGATGCAGTAATATCTTTCTACAGACAGGGTGAATTTACCGATCTGTGCGCGGGGCCTCATCTTATGAGCGTAAAGCCTATCAAGGCATTTAAGCTTATCAACGCGTCAGGCGCTTACTGGAGAGGCAGCGAGAAGAACAAGATGCTTACCAGAGTTTACGGAACAGCTTACACCAAGAAGGCAGAGCTTGATGAGTATCTTGAATATCTTGAGAATATCAAGAAGAGAGACCATAACAGACTCGGAAGAGAGATGGAACTGTTTACTACAGTAGACGTGATCGGACAGGGACTACCGCTCCTTATGCCAAAGGGAGTTCAGATAGTCCAGACTCTTCAAAGATGGATAGAAGACCTTGAAGAATCAAGAGGCTATATGAGGACCAAGACTCCGCTCATGGCAAAGTCGGATCTTTATAAGATATCGGGACACTGGGATCATTATAAAGACGGAATGTTTGTTCTTGGCGACGAGGAGAAGGATAAAGAGGTATATGCGTTAAGACCTATGACCTGTCCTTTCCAGTACTATGTATATAAAGCAAGCCAGAAGAGCTACAGGGATCTTCCATGCAGATACGGCGAGACATCGACCCTTTTCAGAAATGAGGATTCGGGTGAGATGCACGGCCTTACCAGAGTAAGACAGTTTACGATCTCGGAAGGACACCTGATCGTAAGACCTGACCAGATGGTTCAGGAGTTCAAGGACTGTATAGCGCTTGCGCAGTACTGCCTTAAGGTTCTCGGCCTGGAGGAGGACGTAACCTACCATCTTTCAAAATGGGATCCAGACAACAAGGAAAAATATATCGGTACTGCCGAAGTATGGGAGGAGACCGAAGGTCATATCAGACAGATCCTCACAGAGCTTGGCGTAAATTTCGTAGAGGATGTCGGAGAGGCCGCTTTCTACGGACCAAAGGTTGATATCAATGCCAAGAATGTTTACGGCAAAGAAGACACCATGATAACAGTTCAGTGGGATGCATTGATCGCAGAGCAGTTCGATATGTATTATATCGACGAGAACGGCAACAAGCAGAGACCTTATATCATCCACAGAACAAGCATGGGCTGCTACGAAAGAACGCTTGCATGGCTTATCGAAAAATACGAGGGAATGTTCCCGACATGGCTTTGTCCTGAGCAGGTAAGAGTTCTTCCTATATCTGAGAAATACCGTTCATACGCCGACAGCATACTTGCAAAGCTTAAGGAAAACGGTATCAGGGCAACTGTAGATACCAGAGACGAAAAGATCGGTTACAAGATCAGACAGGCAAGGCTTGAAAGGATACCTTATCTTCTGGTTGCGGGAGCAAAGGAAGAGGAAGAAGGAACTGTCAGCGTAAGAAGCAGATATCTCGGAGATGAAGGAGCAAAGAACCTTGATACCTTTATTGATGACATCTGCAAAGAGATCAGAACAAAAGAAATAAGAAAGATTGAAGTAAAAGAAGAAAAGTAGAGCATACACTTGAAAATTTTGCTTGCAATACAATCTTGTCTGCGATAAAATTAAATAGTTATAATTCACAGCGTGATTTATTTGATTATCTAAGCTGACTGTGAATAGAAAAAGATAGTTATTTTAATTTCCAAGGAGGAACACACAGAATGATATCAGCAGGAGATTTCAGAAACGGCTTAACCGTTGAGATTGAAGGCGCAGTTTACCAGATAATAGAGTTCCAGCATGTAAAGCCTGGAAAGGGTGCTGCTTTCGTAAGAACCAAGTTAAAGAATATCAAGAGCAGCGGTGTTGTTGAGAAGACTTTCAGACCTACAGAGAAATTCCCTCAGGCGCATATAGAAAGATCAGATATGCAGTATTTATACAGTGACGGAGATCTCTATCACTTTATGGATGTTGAGACATATGATCAGATTGCACTTGGCAAGGATGCCATCGGCGATTCACTTAAGTTCGTTAAAGAGAACGAGATGGTTAAGATGCTTTCACACAACAAGGAAGTATTCGCTATTGAGCCGCCGATCACAGTAGAGCTTGAGGTAACCGAGACAGAGCCTGGCTTTAAGGGCGATACAGCTCAGGGCGCAACAAAGCCGGCGATCGTAGAGACAGGCGCACAGATCCTGGTACCACTCTTTGTAGAGCAGGGCAACAAGGTTATCATTGATACCAGAACAGGTGAGTATCTTAAGAGGATCTAACGACTACAGAAGTCATTAAGACATAAGCCACAGGACAGTTTACTTTCCTGTGGCTTATTGTCTTAAATGACTTCCAACGATATGAGCATGGAGTGTGGCGGAGCCGCACGGGAATGCGAATATCGTTGAGGATTGCGGGAGCGCGAAGCGCGGAGCAATCCGTAGTCGTTGATTAATAAAAAATTAAATGAGGCCGTTAAAACACATACAGTTCTCGTGACGCTT
>CACZSY010000127.1 GCA_902783965.1 uncultured Lachnospiraceae bacterium | reverse complement strand
TTCAATATCATCTGCCGCATGCTCTTCTGATCGTGATCATGATCGTGACAGGGACACATCGAGAGAATCCGGTGTATCCGACGGTGTGAATGATGTGACAGACGGCGTGACGGATGGAGCTAAAGACATCACAGACGGCGCGGCAAAGGGTATTAAAGACGTTACCGACGGCGCAAAGGATGTCACAGATAAAACTGTAGACGGCGTTAAAGACGTTGCTGACGGCGTTGCAGACGGCACTCGGAACGCTGTAGACGGAATTACTCAACCCCGCAGATAAGGAACTGAAAATCATTAAGAACGCAACCGTCGTTCTTGCCGCGCCGCCTATAGAGGCGGTGGACATTTCGACGAAGTTGTACAGATCCGGGCATGGAAGAACGGCTGTTTTCCCATGCCTGAAAGTTTTTTTATGTGTATATTGCCGGCCATGATCAGTGTTGTGATAGTATAAGATCGAATTTTTTCGCGATCCTTATTGAAGGAGCGTTGGTATGAGATACTGAGGCATAGATGATATCAAGATCTGTATATCTTCTGATATAACTCATCATAAGAAAGACGGCAGCAGAAGCGTATTTATTATTTCTGTAGTTTTCTTTTATGAAATACATTGCATATTGTCTGCCGTTATGATCGTAAATGCCGCATTGACCTATTATCGTTCCGTTTTTCTTAAGTATGATATTATAAATCCCATAATCACTTATTTCATAGGATTTATGAATATAGTCCAAAAGCGCATCCGAAAGATCATTCATATCATAATCCCCTTTTAAAGAGAAGACGTCATCAATACAGTTTCCATCGTCAAAGGACTTATAAAGCTCGAATAATTCATCTGCGTCCGCATACGATATCTCTTTAAGAAGGATAACGTCGTTTTCGGCTATAACGAGGGGAAGATGTCTGTAACGGCATATCGTGCGCCTTTTTACAAGGTCGTCTATCATATTTACGTCTTCATAAATATATCTGAAATAAAAGTCGACATTTTCCGGATGTGAAGATATGACTATCGCAGGAATTCTGTCGGAAGCGGCAGACTCGAGGGCAGCTGTATCGTCGCCGCTGATAATAAGAGGAGACTCATCGATCAGATGAGCCTCCCCTGTTTCAAGGTCTAATGAATTATTATTGTATCCGGGAATATCCGTATCATTCATCATAATCATCATAGCTGTATGAATAATCATAACCAAAACCGGTATATCCGTTAACTAAGCACCAACCATCGTCTTCAAGTTTTAAGACTTTAAAAGTTTCGAATGTTTCTTTTTCGTCGTCTGAACCTTCGATAGTGATCTTTACGGCAACAGAATAACCCTTTTTGACTTCAACCTTCTTATCATATCTGGCCTTTATGGATTTTTGTGCTGATTCCAGTTCATCATCATCCAATTTGATCTGATCAATGATCTTATATGAATACTCAATGTCGCTGCCTAAAGTTTTTTTGAAGCTCTTCTTGTAACTCTTTATACTTTCTTCAAGATCCTTTTTGTATGATTCGCTGCTGTTCTTTGCTTTCTTTTCAAAAAATTCCGGAACAACATCTTCATAATAGATATCAGCGTCTTCTTCGTTCAATGCCTCAAAAAGATTCTTTATAGGTTTCTTATATCCGTTTCCAAATAAGAGAGAGAAGAGAAGTACAACTGCAACTGCAATAAGAGCTACAGGAACTATTATCTTTAATTTTTTTCCCATAATATCCTTCCTTTCCGATTAGTCCATAAAGTACCAGTCGCCGTCGATCTTAAGAACTGTAACGCTTGTAAAGTCTTTTTTTGATCTCTTTGAACCTTTTACAGTGAGCTTTAAAAGTACTTCATAACCGGCGCTTACTTCAACATCATCATCAAGCTGCTTTTTGTACTTCTTATTGATAGATTTTTCATAATTTTCCAACTCATCATCGGTTTTTTCTATCTTGTCAATGATATCATAAGAAATCTTAGGATCTTTTCCTACATCCATTAAATCCTTGAGATCCTTAAGATAATCTTCATAGTCGCCCGCGTCTTTGTCTGCGGCATCACTGACAAACTTAGGAATTGCTTTCATGTACTTCTTACCGTCTTCTTTATTGATAGCGGTAAAATATTTCTTGATAGGACCTTTGTATCCAAAGCCTGAAACGATGCTGCTTATTATGAAGAAAATTACCACAACAGCAGCAACAGCAGCGCAGACTCCTATGATGAGGTTCTTATTGTTTCCGCCTTCTTTTGGTGCTACAGCAGAAGCAGTAGAAGAAGATGAATAAGAAGAGGAATCAACTGTCTGAGCAGGGGTGCTTTCGGCAGGCGCAGATGCCTGTGGTGCGGCTGAAGCTACATTACTGCCGCAGTTAGGACAAAAAGCTGCATCATCTGAAAGCTGAGTTCCACAGTAATTACAAAACTTTGCCATAATCTTACCTCCTGATTATATTAAAATAATTGGCAACTAAACAATACAATATAATAATTCATTTGTCTAGTAATTTTTGTCTTTTTCTATAAGATAGTCATTTTTTGCAGGCACTTTCATATCACCACCGTCATTAAATATAACGCGGCCCTCACGAAGAGTGTCTTTTAATTGATATGTATATGTCTTACCGCCTGCTGCTGTCATGAGTTCTCCAGGCCATGCGGAAACTTCTTTCTTGTTGCCTTCGTCATCCAGAGTGTAGATATATGCGTATATCTTATCTGATGTCCAGTTGCTAGGTTTGATAAAGTTAAATGAGTCTCCGGCTTTAAGGGATGCTTTATAATTATAGTAGAAAGAATTAACAAAGCTTTCTCCCGAATTGCTGGTCATATATATAGATATATGGGATTTCGCATCAATGGTTCCGGTGAGTTTTACCTTATCGCCTGATTTTACACTTACCTGCTGTGTGCTGTCGTCAATAGTATAATATGCGCTCTTAACATTATCTAATGTGACAGTGTATTCAGGATCAGTGTCATAAACATTGGCTCCTATACCTTCGATCGCTGCGGAAGCATTCTTAGGAATTTCGATATAACCGGTATTATAAAGGATTATTGCGCTCCTTTTTGAGATAGTACCTTTAAGTTTGCCGTCTTTTACTTCATATGTATTTTCTCCGTATACTCTGTCCTTGTAACTTCCTGCGCTGAGAGCGGTTGTAAATTCAAATTCAGTATCGTCGGCTCCTACATTGATTATAGAAACACCTTTGCTTCCTCTTTCAACAACAACGACAGTGCTTGCGCTGTTTCCTGCAAATATGTTCTCGGCTTCGCCCTTCATGGCATTTCTGAATCTGTTTGCAGCAATAACTACCGGATGAAGCCAGTTATTGTCTCCGATAGGTCCTACATAATTCTGGGTACCGTAATTGTTCTTTTTAGTAGCGCCGAAAGGTCTGTTGTAGAAAAGCGGGATACCGGTGCTCCTGCTGGCGATAAATGCCCAGCCTAAAGCAACGCCTTCATTGCTTAAAGTCTTGTAACTGCCGTCATTGAGATAATTATCATGAGATTCTACCCAGGTAACAAGCTTCTGCTTATCAAC
>CACZSY010000126.1 GCA_902783965.1 uncultured Lachnospiraceae bacterium | reverse complement strand
GTGACCGGCACATCGCCGGGCTGCATGCCGACGAGCTGTCTGTGGCCTTCAAAATCATAATCTTTGGGAAGAACTCCGGCATTTACAAGCTCCTGTTGAAGTACTTCAATATATTCGAGAAGATTTTCCGGCTGACCGCCTCCGATATTGTATACCGCATAAGGCGGAACAGGAAGTCCGTCTTCGCCGTTCTTCTTTTCCGGCGCTCCCTGCATGACACGGTAAACACCCTCTACTATATCATCGATATAGGTAAAATCACGTTTGCAGTTTCCATAATTGAATATTTTTATGATCCCGTTTCCGGCAAGCGTATTAGTCGCGGAGAAATAAAACATATCCGGTCTGCCCGCAGGTCCGTAAACAGTAAAGAATCTAAGTCCTGTTGACGGTATAGTGTAAAGCTTTGAATACGCATGCGCAAGAAGCTCATTGGATTTCTTGGTAGCCGCATAGAGGCTTACCGGATTGTCCACCTTATCGTCAGTGCTGAAAGGCACCTTCCTGTTGCCGCCGTAAACCGATGAACTTGACGCGTATACAAGATGCTCAACCGGATGATTGCGGCAGGCTTCAAGTATGTTATAAAATCCGATAATATTACTCTCAATATATACATCAGGATGATCAATGCTGTATCTTACTCCGGCCTGCGCCGCAAGATTCACCACTACATCAAAATGATACTTTTCAAAAAGGCTTTCAACAAGCGCCTTGTCTCCTATCGAACCCTTTACAAATTCATGCTTAACCCCTGATTTTTCTGCTTTCTCCTCTATAAGACCCAGCCTGTATTCCTTGAGCGAAGGATCATAGTAATCGTTCATATTGTCAAGGCTTACAACTGTTGCGTTCTTAAGTTCATCAAGGAGTCTTAAAACAAGATTGGCTCCTATAAATCCCGGTGAGCCGGTTACAAGTATAGTTTTGCCGTTAAGATCAATTTTGGTCATTTTCTAATCCCTCCTGAAAAGATCTCTGGTATATACTTTTTCCTCAACATCATCAAGGATACTGTCATAACGGTTGGCAACGATACATCCGCACATGTTCTTAAATTTTTTCAGATTATTTACAACAAGTGAACCGAAGAATGTGCTTCCGTCTTCAAGTGTCGGCTCGTAGATGACCACTGTCGCTCCCTTTGCCTTGATACGCTTCATAACACCCTGTATACTGCTCTGACGGAAATTATCACTGTTGGATTTCATAGTCAGCCTGTAAACACCCACAACAACTTCTGAAGCTTTAGATTCCTTCGCTGCGGAATAAGATTCGCTGTTTCCGTAAGTTCCCGCAATCTCCATAATACGGTCGGCAATGAAATCCTTTCTGGTACGGTTGCTCTCAACGATCGCACTCATCATATTCTGAGGGACATCCGCATAATTGGCCAGCAGCTGCTTTGTATCCTTAGGCAGGCAATATCCGCCGTAACCGAAGGACGGATTATTATAATAGTCTCCGACTCTCGGATCCAGACATACGCCCTTTATAATAGAAGAAGTATCAAGTCCCTTTACTTCGGCATATGTATCAAGTTCGTTGAAATAGCTTACACGCAGCGCAAGATAAGTATTTACAAAAAGCTTGGTTGCTTCAGCTTCCGTAGTCTCCATAAAAAGAACAGGAATCCCAGTCTTGACAGCTCCTGCCGCAAGCATTGCCGCAAACTCTTCCGCCGCATCCTTATTGGCGCTGTCTGATCCGACTATGATTCTGCTTGGATAGAGATTGTCGTAAAGAGCCTTGCTCTCACGCAGAAATTCCGGACTGAATATAATGTTATCCATATCTAACTTTTTCTTTATCTGTGAAGTATAACCTACGGGGATAGTGGATTTTATAACTACAACAGGTTTTACTTCCCTTTGGGATGTTGTTTGCCTGATCAGCTTAAGCACGGCTTCCACTGCTGAACAATCAAAAAAGTTAGTCTTCGGATCGTAATTCGTAGGAGCTGCAACTATGATGAAATCGGCTTCCATATATGCTTTTGCTCCGTCAACCGTAGCCGTCAGGCTTAAGTTTCTTTCTTCATGTTCCGCAAGATATTTTTCTATATAATCATCCTGTATCGGCGACTTCCAGTTATTGAGCTTCTCAACCTTTTCAGGAATGATATCAACGGCTGTAACATCATTATGCTGTGATAAAAGAACTGCCAATGATAATCCCACGTAGCCTGTGCCCGCAACCGCTATCTTTTTCCTTTCGATCTGCCTGCTCTCCTTTATATCTTCCTCATAAAGATCGGACATCTCAAATCCAAGCACTTCGGATAACGCAAGAAGCTGGTCTACCGACGGCATATAATCAGCTGACTCCAGTCTTGACAATACCGAACGATTGATTCCGGTTCTTGAGGAAAGAGCTGTCTGTGACAGTTTAAGAGCTTTCCTTTTGCTCATCACCATTTCGGAAAGCAGTTTTAAAGACAAATGCTTCATATAGTCTATCTCCTTTTCCATTTCGCTGATCCAAAAGCAAATGAATTTATTCATTGTTGCTATCAGCGTCATTTATTTTTCTTTATCATCTTGTTTCTAATAATAATGTTATATTTAGTTGCATTTGTCAAGCATTTTATTAATAAAATAATTATTTCAGCCCCAAAAACATAACTTCATACAGGCGATCCACTTATAAAATAAATATTTTTATAAAAACCTCTTGCATTTTCTCATTCGTTATATTATCATTCGTTTGCTTAAACAAAAATTACATATATTTGTAGGAGAATTTAATATGGGTTATTTGATTACAGAAGATGTTATTGATGAAGTTCCTGATATTACTTTGACTTCAGATCCCGCTGTTTTTAATGAAAAGATTATCTGTTCCTATCAATTCGCTCCACCAAATCCTGATATATACATAAAAACTTTTGGAGGATTCGGGGTATATGTAAATGGTTCCAGTCTTTACTTCCCAAGAAGAAGATCTAAAGAAATTCTCGCAGTCCTATTAGACCATCGCGGTGCTGTTCTTACCAATTCAACAATAATCAGTACAATCTGGCAAGATGAATGTAATTCTCCCAAGGTGAAAATGCAGTTTATGAAAGCATTTCAGATTCTTAAAAACACCCTTGCTGATGCAGGCATTTCTGATATTCTTATCAACGACCGCAACAGTAAAGGCATAAACATCTCTAAGATAAGATGTGATTATCTGGACGCGATGGAAGACACGTCATTTTTACTTAAGAATTATCACTGCGATTATCTTCCGGATTACAGCTGGGCCGAGGAAACAAACGGATTTCTTTATCAACTATATCTAACAGCGGTTCCTGAAAAAGACCTTTTAGAACTTTAGATCAGGAGAAATGTGATCGGGCAGGGAAGATTCTATCTTCCCTGCCCGATCATATCACGGCGCTGTGTCAACGCGAGTTGACATTTTCCTTACGCCGCCCATGTATATATGAGATCTGTCGCGGAATTTTCCGCCTTCATTTATGCTTCATCTATCGCCTTGCCTATGTCATGTCTGTAGTACATGCCTTCAAACTCAACCAGCTTAACCGCTTCATAGGCATTCGCTCTTGCTTCTTTCAAGGTTGCTCCCTTTGCCGTAACTCCGAGGACTCTTCCTCCGTTGGTCACTATCTTTCCGTCCTTTAAAGCTGTTCCGGCATGGAATACATAATAACCGTCCTTGCCCTTAAAATTATCAAGTCCCTTTATCTCAAAGCCTTTCTTGTAAGATACCGGATAACCGCCAGAAGCTATGCATACGCATACTGCCGCATTGTCTTCAAATTCGAGCTCTGTCTCATCAAGCTTTCCGTCTATGCAGGCTTCAAACACATCCACGATATCATTCTTCATCCTTACCAGAACCACCTGGGCTTCCGGATCTCCGAATCTTGCGTTGTATTCAAGCACTTTCGGACCCTTCTCCGTAAGCATGAGTCCCAGGAACATTACGCCCTTGAATTCTCTTCCTTCCGCTGCCATTGCCGCAATGCTCTTTTCAAATATATTCTTCATGCAGAAATCCGCTGTCTCATCGGTATAGAAAGGACTCGGTGAAAATGTGCCCATTCCTCCGGTATTAAGTCCCTTGTCTCCGTCAAGCGCTCTTTTATGATCCTGCGCGCTTGTCATCGGCTTGATCGTCTTTCCGTCGCAGAAGCACAGCACGGAAACCTCACGTCCTGTCATGAACTCTTCTATGACAAGCTTATCTCCCGCGCTTCCGAACTGTTTGTCAAGCATTATGGTCTTAACACCCGCAAGAGCCTCTTCAAGATCATTGCAGATAAGGACTCCTTTTCCGAGTGCAAGTCCGTCCGCTTTAAGAACTATCGGAAAGCTTGCGGTCTTAAGATATTCGCAGGCTTTATCGGCATTATCAAAGGTCTCATATGCCGCTGTAGGAATACCGTATTTTTTCATCAGCTCTTTAGAAAATGCCTTTGAGCCCTCTATTATCGCCGCATTTTTTCTCGGTCCAAAGACTCTTAAGCCTCTTTCCTCGAATACGTCCACGATCCCTCCGACCAGAGGATCGTCCATTCCGACTACCGTCAGATCTATCTCATTCTCTTCGGCAAAGTCGGCAAGCTTTTCAAATTCCATGGCGCCGATGCTGACGCATTCGGCAGTCTGTCCTATGCCGGCATTTCCCGGCGCGCAGTAGATCTTGGAAACTCTGCTGCTTTGTGACAGTTTATAACAGATGGCATGCTCTCTTCCGCCGCTTCCAACTACAAGTACTTTCATCTGAACCTCCATATTCCGGTGTCATTCCGGCTGAAATCTCTATAATTTCGTTTTATTTCCGGTTTCTGTCTTTTTAAATTCCCGTACCACAAGACTTGACGCCCCACCTGCTCTTCGTCATGAGGCGGGAGCGACATCTTCGTCTAAGATAATATCCTTACTCTTCTTCCTTCAACCCTTACCCTGTCATTGGCGATCAGGTTCACGGCTTCCGGCAGAATGTTCCATTCAGCTTCCTCCATAACCCTTCTTTGAAGGATCTCAGGGGTGTCATCAAATTTCACTTCAACTGCCTTCTGCAGGATTATAGGACCTGTATCCGTGCCTTCGTCAACAAAATGAACTGTCGCTCCGGTAACCTTGTTTCCTCTGGCGAGTACTGCTTCGTGAACCTTTAATCCGTAGAAGCCGTCGCCGCAGAAAGACGGTATCAGTGAAGGGTGTATATTTATTATCCTGTTGGTAAATCTGCTTATTACCTGCTTCGGAAGTATCACAAGGTATCCCGCGAGAATTATAAGATCCGGAGCATATTCTTCAAGTTTTGACGCAAGGGCTTCGTTGAAATCTTCCCTTGCCGGGTAATCCTTAGGGGAAATACAGATTCCCTCTATTCCGTTTTCTTTTGCGCGCGTTAATGCATATGCGTCTTTTTTATTGCTTATAACCGCAACGATCTGTGTATTGGTAATTTTGCCGCTGCCTATAGCATCTATGATTGCCTGAAGATTGGTTCCTCCGCCGGAAACCATGACCACTGCCCTCAGCATACCGTATTCACACCTTTTACCTTTCGAATCATTTGATATCGGGATAGCCCTTTCTAAGCTATAACGTCAACGCCTTTTTCGCCCTTGATAACTTCTCCGACAACATAAGCTTTTTCGCCTGCTGCTTCGATAAGCCTTATCGCTTCGTCAGTCTTGTCGCTGTCAACGGCGATCATCATTCCTATGCCCATGTTGTAGGTATTGTACATGATATTCTCAGCAATATCTCCATCAACGCGGAGCATATTGAATATAGGCGGTATATCATAGCTGTTCTTCTTTATGACAGCTCTTACATTATCATTCAGCATTCTCGGAATATTCTCATAGAAACCGCCGCCTGTTATATGGCTGCAGGCCTTTACCTTTACTCCGCCTTCCTTCAGGCTCTTTAAAGCTTTAACATATATCTTGGTAGGAACCAGAAGGGTATTACCGAGTGTGTCAGATAATGACTCATAATATGTATTGAGGGCATCAACATTCATATTGAATACTTTTCTTACAAGAGAATATCCGTTGCTGTGGATTCCCGAAGAAGCTATACCGATTATTGTCTCTGTTCCGTTAAGCTCAGCTCCCGTAATAAGCTCTTTCTTATCTACAACGCCTACCGCAAATCCTGCAAGATCATATTCATCTACAGGATAGAAGCCCGGCATCTCTGCTGTCTCGCCTCCAATAAGAGCAGCTCCTGCCTGGATACATCCCTGCGCAACACCGCTTACGATGGTTGCTATCTTCTCCGGTTCATTCTTTCCGCAGGCAATGTAATCAAGGAAGAATAAAGGCTCTCCTCCCGCGCATGCTATATCGTTAACACACATTGCGACACAGTCAATACCTATGGTATCATGCTTGTCAAGTAAAAACGCAAGCTTAAGCTTGGTTCCTACTCCGTCGGTTCCCGATACCAGCACAGGTTCCTCCATGTTCTTAAAGCTGTTCATTGAAAATGCTCCGGAAAATCCTCCGATGCCGGTAAGCACTTCCGGTCTCATGGTCTTGCTTATGTGTGTCTTCATAAGCTCCACTGCTTTGTAACCCGCTTCAATGTCAACTCCGGCTTTCTTGTAATCCATTATATCCTCCATTCTGCTCCTGCGTCCGCATGCTGCCAAAGCCTTCAAGAATCTCTTCGGCTGCGTCATCCGCTTTGGAAAAAGCAAATAATTTTTATGTTCTTTTTGATCCCAGCCCTGTATTCTAAAGCTGATCCTATTTGTTCATTTCCGCTATGTATTCTTCATAGCCGATCTTATCGAGCTTTTCAGCTTTCGCGCTTACCCCTTCTTTCATCTTCAATGAGTAGGCGTCAAGTTTATTAAGAAGGTCTTCATTCTCCATTGCAAGCATCTTAACGGCAAGAAGCGCTGCATTGACCGCGCCGTTGATGGCTACCGTTGCAACAGGTATTCCGGACGGCATCTGTACTATGGAATAAAGCGAATCCATTCCGCCGAGTCCCTTTGTCATGATAGGTACTCCTATGACAGGAAGCTAGAACAACGCAGCTGTCATTCCCGGAAGATGAGCCGCTCCGCCCGCTCCCGCGATTATCACCTTTATTCCTCTTTCTCTCGCGCTCTTTGCATAATCAACAAATATGTCCGGCATCCTGTGAG
>CACZSY010000125.1 GCA_902783965.1 uncultured Lachnospiraceae bacterium | reverse complement strand
GAGGGAACGGAATTTACAATACTGATCCCGGCGGCGGCCGGCGCGGGACTTGAAAAAAAGAGAAGAGAGGATTCATTAAGAAATGAAGATATGTGATTTATTCGGTCAGGGAAGGACAGTTTTCTCGTTCGAGATATTTCCGCCGAGAAAGACCAGCAGCATCGAGACGATATATGAGACTTTGGAGCAGCTGTGCTCGTTTAAGCCGGATTTTATAAGCGTTACTTACGGCACGGGACAGGCGAAGGACAAATACACCACTGTCGAGCTTGCGAACCTTATCAAGAACAGATACGGAGTCGAGTCGGTGGCGCATCTTACCTGTGTCAATTCGACAAGGGAAGATGTGAATGAAGTTTTAAAGCAGCTTAAAGACAACGGAATTGAGAATATTCTGGCGCTTCGGGGTGATATCAATCCCGATATCCCGCCGAAAAAAGACTTTAAATATTCGAGCGACCTTGTAAAATTCATCAGGAAGGAGTATGATTTTGGCTTATCGGGAGCATGCTATCCTGAGGGACATATCGACGCCGCAAGTCTTGATGAGGATATTGACCATCTCAAAGAGAAGGTTGACGCGGGCGTATCGCATCTTATGTCGCAGCTTTTCTTTGACAATAACCTTTTCTATGATTATATGGATAAGGTCAGGGCGAAGGGCATTAACGTTCCTGTCGAGGCAGGGATCATGCCGGTTGTAAATAAGAAGCAGATAGAGAGGATGGTCTCTATGTGCGGCGCGAGCCTTCCGCAGAAATTCGTCAAGGTAATGCAGAGATTTGAGGCTAATCCGCAGGCGTTAAGAGATGCGGGTATCGCGTACGCCGTAGACCAGATAGTAGATCTTATCAGCAACGGCGTTGACGGAATACATCTTTATACCATGAACAATCCTTATGTCGCCGGTAAGATAAAGGATAGCATCGGAAGTCTTATCGAGGGGTAGGAAGGATTGGTCAATCATATCAACAGTTTTGAAATGGAGGATCTAAAATGAACAAGAAAATTGGTTTTATCGGATGCGGCAATATGGCAAGGGCGATGATCGGAGGCATCATTAAGAGCAACATTTTCAAACCGTCGCAGATCATCGCTTCAGATACAAATGAGACGGCGGTGTTGAACGCCGGAAAAGATATCATGATAGATACGACAACTGATAATAAGACCGTTGTCAG
The DNA here is from genome assembly GCA_902783965.1 of uncultured Lachnospiraceae bacterium. Taxonomy (GTDB): domain Bacteria; phylum Bacillota; class Clostridia; order Lachnospirales; family Lachnospiraceae; genus RUG11200. Next base: position 4,903 of record CACZSY010000125.1, on the reverse strand, counting down.
GGAATCTGAGGTTGTGGTCTTAAGTATCAAGCCTATGTATTATGCGCAGGTGATCGCGGAGATCACGCCATATGTAACACCTGATCAGATAATCGTTACTATTGCGCCCGGACAGACGCTTGCCAAAGTTGGCGGAGCCTTTGGAAAAGATGTTAAGATAGTCAGAACGATGCCGAATACGCCGGCACTTGTATGCGAAGGCATTACCGGCGTCTGCTGCAATGATAAAGTTAGCGAAAAAGAGCTTGAATATATCTGCAGTATCCTTCAGGGATTCGGAAGAACGGAAGTTGTTCCCGAACATCTCATGGACGTGGTTGTTTCCGTAAGCGGAAGCTCGCCTGCATATGTATTCATGTTCATAGAGGCTATGGCGGACGCGGCGGTTGCCGACGGCATGCCGAGAGACAAAGCTTACAGGTTCGCGGCGCAGGCAGTGCTCGGAAGCGCCAAGATGGTGCTTGAAACGGGAAAACATCCGGGTGAGCTTAAGGACATGGTTTGCTCTCCGGCAGGAACTACGATAGAAGCTGTAAGGGTGCTTGAAGAAAAGGGATTCAGAAGCGCGGTATTTGAAGCAATGAAAGCATGCACAAAGAAAGCCAAGGGAGAATAAGCCATGCAGCGAATGAATGCGAAACCGGCGGATATTAAGGCGGCAGCTAAAAAAGCCCTTCGGGGGAAATGGCTGCTTGCTCTTGCAGTTGTCATTTTTATCGGGATATTCAGTTATATCAACAATTTTATAGACCTTATGGAATATTCTTATACACTGCGCCAGAAGGGAAGGATGGATATTCTTGAGCAGGCGATGGGAAAAGATTATATAAGCTATTTTTATACTCTTTCTTATCTGTACAGAAAATACAATAAGGTGCTCGGGATCATTTCCCTTTCGATAACACTTCTCATGTATCTGCTCGACTATGGTCAGAAAAAGATATTCACTGCCATAGCGCGTGGAAAAAAGGCGGGATTTTCGGATGTGTTCATAGGCTTTACCTATGCTCCGAAGGCGATACTTGCGGCGCTGGCGGTTACGGTGCTTGTAATGTTTGGATTGGTATTTTTTATAGTACCGGGGATCTGGCTGATGCTTAATTACTCGATGGTCACATATCTCATTGCGGATGATGACAGACTTCGCGTGCTTGACGCGATGGCCTGCTCGCGGGATATGATGAACGGCCACAAGTGGGAATTCATGAAGCTGATACTGAGCTTTATACCATGGTTTATCCTGATCCCGTTTACTTTCGGCCTGGCGTCTCTCTATGTCGTTCCTTATATGAATGCATCGATGGCGGAGTTTTATAACAGACTTCGTAATGAATATGACAGCCTGTATGAAGACTTTGAATAAAAATATTTACCATTTAATAATCATTTAATTGTTTTTTTAAAAACACATGTTATAATTAATTTATATCTAAACAGATATTGCAAATAGACAGACTATGTGATATATAATAGTCTTGTCATTTGTAAAAAAAATTATTCATTTTTAAAGGAGGACATTATGAAGAAGAGAAAGTATCTCTTGTTAACACTCTTGGTTTTAGTTCTCGCATTTGCCATGATCGCTTGCGGCAAAGATAAGAAGAGCAAGAACAAAGACAATGATGATGATGATGACAAGACTACAAAGACAGAGGCTACTGAAAAGCCTGGAAAAGACAACGAAGACGAAGACACAAAGACAGAGGACAAGACAGAGGACAAGACATCTGAGGATGAGAAGACTGAGGACAAGACTCCTGAGGATCAGCCGACTCCTGTTGCCAGTGATGACAGCGTAGCCGGAGTTCTGATGAATGCAGCAGAAGCATTAAAGGGACTTGGTAAGGTTACAAGCTGTTCTGTAGCTGCTGAGGTTGATGCAAATGTTACATATCAGGGAAAGACAGTAGTAGCAAAGGGAACAGTTGGTGTTGATGCAACAGTTGATCCTGCAGTTATGAAGATTGTTATCGATGCCAATGCTATGGGTCAGAACATTAAGTATAACATCTACTGCACAAAAGAAGACGGCAAGTGGTTCATGGTAATGGATATGAACGGACAGCTGATGAAGGTTGATGCTGATCAGGCTAAGGCCGGTACTTCTCAGAAGATGGAAGAAGCATTCGCAAAGATCGCAGGCGCTGATCTTTCTACACAGGATACAGCTCCTTTAAAGGCTGCTCTTGAGAAATATGGTGATATGCTCAAGGATCTTAAGGTTTCTAAGGATGGCGGAAAGATCGTTATCGGCGGAACAATCTCAGAAGATGCTATCAAGAAGGCAGTTCAGCTTGTAAGCTCATTAAATAAGAACGCTACACAGCTTGGAGCAATGCTTCCTGCAGGATTCGGCGGAATCGACTTCTCACTTACATTTGATGAGAGCACAAAGCTTTTCGAAAGCTTCTCAATTGATTTAAGCAAGCTTGCAGACGCATTTACACAGCAGACAGGTTCTGCTGCAAAGGCTACGATCAAGGTTTCTTACAACAACGTAAGCAAGATCGATGTTCCTGAAGCACAGTTGATCGATCCTTCAGCTTTAGGCGCAGAGTAATAAGACAGAATTTAAAGAATAAGATATTCTTTGAAAAACACGACAGGAGAGGGTAAGACCTCTCCTGTTTTTTCTTTACGCACACGGGGTGCGCGGGGGAGCTGTATCTTCCCGATATTAACTTCACTTAATTAAAGTTTCATGTTGTTTTATTGCTATGATTATGGTATATTAAGGTAAAATTTATAATTATTTCAAAGGAGATCACTATGACCACTAAAAAGAATTTCGGATTACCTGTAAATACTCTTTGCGCGGCCGCATTTCTTCTTGCTTTTGCAGCATATTCAAGTGCGGTAAACTGGTTCTACTTCCTTGTTGTCGCAGGTCTTGTGTTTTCATTTAACTGCGAATCAAGAGTTAAGGCTGCTTTCAAGCAGGGCGCTTTTCTGGCTGCCGCTGCATGGCTCATTGACAGATGCATCGATGCGTTAAATACTCTTTTCTTCAGCATTTTCGAGATCGAGTTAAGCAGCACACTTTACACTATCATCAACAAGATCGATCAGATCTTCGGTCTTGCGGTAGTTGTTGTATTTGTTCTTCTTGCTGCAGCTGCATTATTCGGAATGGTTATCAATGTAAAGGCGCTTGACGATCTTTCATCTGATACCGTTAAATGTCCAAACTGCGGCGCAGAGCTTAATGAAGGAACTTCATTCTGCAACAAGTGCGGAACCAAGCTGTAAGGGACATTTTTCAGCTTGCTGACCTTGTGCATAAAGAAAAAATGCCGCCGGACGATAACGATCCGGTGGCGTTTTTATGCACACGGGGTGCGAGCGGAATATTCCCGGCTTTGCCGGGCGCACCCCGGCGCGGGCGGGCAGGAGGGGAATCCCTCCTGCCCGATCACAGGGGTGGAGGGGAATATGGTAGTATAGTATATTTTTGTACATTTTTTGATTTCAGAGAGGTTTAATTATGCTGACTACGGATAAGATGATCGCCAATCCGCGTAATACGGTTGAGATCCTTAAAAAATATGAATTTGTTTTCCAGAAACGTTTCGGGCAGAATTTTCTTATCGATACTTTTGTACTTGAGAAGATCATCAATTCCGCTTCGATCACAAAGGAGGATACGGTGATAGAGATAGGACCGGGCATAGGTTCCATGACGCAGCTCCTTTGTGAAAATGCGGGGAAGGTATTCGCGGTCGAGATCGACAAAGCGCTTATTCCGATATTATCGGATACTTTGAAGGATTATGATAACCTGACTCTGATCAATGCGGATTTTTTAAAACTTGATCTTAATGAGCAGTTCGGCAGTTTTAAGAATATCAAAGTGGCGGCAAATCTTCCTTATTATGTCACGACACCTATTCTTGTTGCGCTTCTTACGTCGTCTTTGGATCTTGCGTCTGTTACTGTAATGGTGCAAAAAGAGGTCGCGCTCAGGATGAAGGCTTCACCGGGGAGTAAGGATTACGGCGCGTTGAGCCTGTTCGTACAGTATTACTGCGACATAGATTACGCGGCAAATGTTCCGCCGAACTGTTTTATGCCAAGACCGAACGTCGGCTCTGCGGTAGTCACTTTAAAAAGACATGACAGACCGCCGGTATCGGACGAGGAGCTCTTGTTCAAGATAACGAGGGCGGCGTTTAACCAGAGAAGAAAGACGCTGGTAAACGCGCTCGGCAACTGCGCGGAGCTTGGCTTGACAAAGCCTGTGATAGAAGAGGCGTTAAATAAATTAACGCTTCCTGCCGCTGTGCGCGGGGAAGCGTTGACTCTTGAAGATTTTATAAGGCTGACGGATCATTTATATGAGCTCCGTTAATATGATGCGCCAACCTGTTCTATAGAAAAACTCAGCCGACCATCTCGTATACTTTCTTAAGATCCATTGAAGGCAGGGTGTAGGTGGACTTTATCTCGCTGATATCTCCCGTAAGCTGCGGGGAAATATTGGAATGTATATAGAAAGAATCGATACCTGCTTCGATGGCGCCGCCGATATCGGTTCTGCCGTCGTTGCCTATCATGATGGTTCTGCTCCTGTCCATATTGTATTTGTCCATAAGCCTGTTGAAGAATCTTACGTCAGGCTTCTTAACCCCTTCCGTAGAAGAAATGAATACGTCGTCAAAGCAGTCGTATATATCAAGCATCTTCATCTCATATTCTGTAAATATCCTCTGGGCGTTGGAGAGAAGATATACCTTCTTTCCTTTTGCTTTAAGATTTTCAAGGATCTCCCTGGCAAAAGGATAGAGCTTTATATAAGAAGTTGACAGGACTCTGAAGAACTGTCCGGTATATACCGCAAGATCCAGACTGACTTCTACGCCCTTCTGGCGGAAAAGTTCTAAGAATACATATTCAAGTTCGATTT
>CACZSY010000124.1 GCA_902783965.1 uncultured Lachnospiraceae bacterium | reverse complement strand
TGGATACCTATGATAATTATGACGAAATGGTCCTGAAAAAATAAAAATCTTAAAGAAAGAAGGAATAAAACAATGAGCAAAGAGATACCTTACAAGATCTATCTTGAAGAACAGGAGATGCCGAAGCAGTGGTACAACGTAAGAGCGGATATGAAGAAAAAGCCTGCTCCTATCCTTAATCCTGGCACATTAAAGCCTGTTACCCTTGAGGAACTTTCAGGGATATTCTGCGAAGAGCTTGCAAAGCAGGAGCTTGACGATACGACACCTTATATAGATATACCTGATGAAATCCGCAATTTCTACAGGATGTACCGTCCTTCACCGCTTGTACGCGCGTACTGCCTTGAAGAAAAACTTCAGACTCCGGCACACATTTATTATAAGTTTGAAGGCAACAACACTTCCGGAAGCCATAAGCTCAATTCAGCCATCGCTCAGGCTTATTATGCGAAGAAGCAGGGACTTAAGGGCGTAACGACCGAGACAGGAGCAGGTCAGTGGGGAACGGCTCTTTCAATGGCATGTTCGTATTTCGACCTTGACTGCCAGGTTTACATGGTTAAGTGTTCTTATGAGCAGAAACCGTTCAGAAGAGAGGTAATGAGAACCTACGGAGCGACAGTTACACCGTCGCCTTCGATGAATACGGAAGTAGGAAGAAAGATAAATGCTGAGTTCCCGGGAACTACAGGAAGTCTTGGATGTGCTATCTCAGAGGCTGTTGAGGCTGCGGTAACTCAGGAAGGTTACAGATACGTTCTTGGTTCCGTACTTTCCCAGGTACTCATCCATCAGTCTGTAATAGGAATTGAGACAAAGACCGCGCTTGAAAAATACGGCATCAAGGCAGATATGATCATCGGATGCGCAGGCGGCGGATCGAATCTTGGAGGACTCATCTCACCGTTCGCAGGCCAGATGTTAAGAGGAGAGGCTGATTACGAGATAATCGCTGTTGAACCGGCTTCATGCCCGAGTCTTACAAGAGGCGTTTATGCATATGACTTCTGCGACACCGGAAAAGTATGCCCGCTCGCAAAGATGTATACTCTTGGAAGCAGCTTCATCCCTTCGGCAAATCACGCCGGTGGTCTGCGTTATCACGGAATGAGCTCTATAGTATCAGAACTTTACGATCAGGGACTTTTAAAGGCAAGATCAGTAGAACAGACAGAAGTATTCAAGGCAGCGGAGACATTCGCGAGAGTTGAGGGCATCCTTCCTGCTCCTGAGAGCAGCCATGCTATAAAGGTTGCCATTGACGAGGCGTTAAAGTGCAGGGAGACCGGAGAGAGCAAGAATATCGTATTCGGTCTTACAGGTACAGGTTACTTCGATATGGTAGCATATCAGAAATACAATGATCATGAAATGAGTGACTATATTCCTACAGATGAGGAGCTTGCAAAGTATATGTCACAGCTTCCAAAAGTAGATTGATCCGGAGATAATTATGGACGAAAGATTGCTTAACGAAATGGACAGGGACACAAAGATCCTGATGGATATAGATTTCCTTCAGGGGAAACTTCTTGACAGCCACAGGATAGATCCTGACCTTTATCTTAAATACAATGTTAAGAGAGGACTTCGTGATTCCAACGGTAAAGGAGTCCTTACGGGATTGACAGAGATCTCTGACGTTAACTCCTACAGGGAGGATGAGAACGGAAACAGGATCCAGATGGATGGTGAGCTTTACTATCAGGGCGTAAATGTCTATGATCTGGTTAAGGGACTTGAAGAAAGAAGATTCGGATTTGAAGAGACAGTATTCCTCCTGCTGTCCGGCAGACTGCCGGACAGCGAGGATATGAAGTTCTTTTTAAATGTAATGTTTGAACTTCAGCATCTTGACGGAAGATTTGTAAGGGACGTTGTAATGAAGGCTTCGAACTCCAATATCATGAACGCCCTGCAAAGATGTATCCTTACGCTTTATACCTATGACAAGGATCCTGACAATATCTCACCTGACAACGTTTTCAGACAGTCTCTTGAACTGATCAACAAACTGCCGCTGATCGCGGTATATTCATATCATTCATACAGACATTTCAGAAAGGGCGAGACTCTTTTCATCAGAAATCCGGAGAAGGGAAAATCACTTGCCGAAAACATTCTGCTCATGCTGCGTCCGGATGGAAAATATACAGAGCTTGAGGCCAAGGTTCTCGATATGGCTCTGATACTGCATGCGGAGCACGGCGGAGGAAACAACTCAACATTTACTACTCATGTAGTATCATCATCTGGAACAGACACCTATTCTTCGGTAGCGGCTTCCATTGGTTCGCTGAAGGGACCAAGACACGGCGGCGCTAACATAAAAGTCCAGCAGATGTTCGCCGATATCAAATCCCATGTTGAAAACTGGGAGGATGAGATAGAGATAGAAGAATATCTTGAGAAGATCCTCGACAAGAAAGCTTTCGACGGAATGGGACTTATCTATGGAATGGGACACGCGGTATATACCCTTTCGGATCCGAGAGAAGTGATCCTTAAAAGCTATGCGAAAAAGCTTGCTAAAGCGAAAGGATACCAGAAGGAATTCGAGCTTTATGACAGAGTGGAAAAGCTTGCGGCAGAGCTTATAATGCGTAAGAAGAGGGTCAATAAAAATGTCTGCGCCAATGTGGATTTCTACAGCGGCTTTGTATATACGATGCTTGGAATCCCACAGGAGCTTTTTACACCGATATTTGCCATAGCAAGAATACCGGGCTGGAGCGCGCACAGACTTGAAGAACTGATAAGCGCCAATAAGATAATCAGACCTGCATATAAGTATGTCGGTCATCACGTGGATTATATACCATACGACAGGAGAGATTAGAATGGATACGGTTGTTAAGATCGATAAGCTTGTTAAAAAATACAAAGAACTTACGGCAGTCAACGAATTTTCCTTAGAGATAAAAAAGGGTGAGATATTCGGCCTTTTAGGTCCTAACGGAAGCGGAAAATCAACCACGATAGGCTGCATCCTCGGACTTTTAAAATATGACAGCGGCAATATCGAGGTATTTGGAAAGCCGATGAAGTCTGACAGTTATGATTCCAAGAGGAAGATAGGTGTAATATTCCAGAACGTTGCTGTATTTGACGAACTTACGGTTTACGACAACATAGATTACTTCTGCGGATTATACATCAAGGATAAAGAGACCAGAAAGAAGTATGTGGAAGATGCCATAAAATTTTCGGGGCTTGAAGATTTTACAACGTTTCTCCCTAAGAAGCTTTCGGGAGGTCTGTTAAGAAGACTTAACATTGCCTGCGGGATCGCGCATAAGCCTGAACTCATCATACTCGATGAGCCGACGGTAGCGGTCGATCCGCAGAGCAGGAATTCTATCTTAGAGGGAATAGTCAGACTCAACCGGGAAGGAGCAACGATCATCTATACTTCCCATTACATGGAAGAGGTCGAACAGATCTGCACCAGGATCGCAATAATGGATACCGGAAAGAACCTTGCCATCGGTACGACAGAAGAACTTAAAAATATGATAAAGACCGGTGAGACCATCACGGTTGAGATAAAGAACGCCTCTGACGGACTAATTGAAGAATTCGGAAAACTGCCGCATGTCATCAAGACGGAATACGCGGATGACCACCTTAAGATCCACTACTCGAAGGGGGAGAGAAATGTCCTTCATCTTGTAGACTTCTTAAAAAAGAAGGATCTTAAGTTTGGAAAGATATATTCGGAACTTCCGACCCTTAACGATGTTTTCCTTGAGATGACGGGAAAAGAATTAAGGGATAAAGCCTGACAGGAGGTAGGATATGTTTCATTTGTACAAATACAGACTTAAATCGTTTCTTAAGAACAGGGAAATGATAATCTGGAGCATGATATTTCCTTTTCTGCTCGGCACTTTCTTCTATGCGGCTTTCCACAGCATTACGGAAAAGAGCGAGAAGATGGATCCCGTTAAACTTGCCGTAGTCTGTGATGAAAAAGGACAGTTCGCGGAATTTATCGATTCCATGAAGGAATTAAAATTCCTTGATCCCGTCTTTGTAAAAGACGAAAAAGAGGGTAAGAAACTGCTGGGAGATGAAGAGGTCACCGGTCTGGTGATCTGCGGCGGAAGCGAGATGAAACCTGAACTTGACCTTAAGGTAAGGGAAAACGGCATCGAGTCCACCATACTGACGTCAATATTTGATACCTATCTTAGAAATTATCAGGTCATAACAGATGTGGCCAAAAAGAATCCGCTTCTTATAACAAAGACGGTTGAAGAACTGTATAAAGACGAAGAGTTTACGAAAAATGAACCGCTGGGCGCGAAAAACGCGGATCCGTTCGTAACCTACATGTTTGCCCTGCTTTCCATGACCTGTATGTTCTCAGCCAACTTCGGACATGAGAATACTAAGCAGATACAGGCGGATCAGTCGGGAGTCGGAATGCGCAGGAGCATTTCTCCGACTTCAAAGATGGCGGCTGTATTTACTGATCTTATGGCAGCTTTGACGGTTGAGATGGTCATATTCGCGGCGCTGTATTTTTACCTTGGCAAGGTTTTGGGTGTTGTGATGTCTGAAGAATACGGAAAGGTATTTCTTTCGGGATTTCTTGCCAACCTGCTCGGAACAAGTCTCGGATATTTCATAGGAGTTATCCTTAAGCTTCCGGCTAAGACCAAGGAAGCCATTATATCGGCGGTCGTGCTGTTCATGAATTTCATGTCGGGACTTATGATCCAGAACATAAAGTATATTATTGAAAAGAAAGCGCCGGTGATCAACAGGATCAATCCTGCAGCGCTTATCACCGACAGCTTTGAGTCGCTGGGAGCGATAGACGACCCGCATAAATACGTGGTATGCACTATCGGTGTGGCGGTCTGGGCGGCTGTGCTTATGATACTTTCGATAATTATTTTAAGGAGGGAAAGATATGATCACGTTTAAGACCTTCTTTAAAATACTATCAAAATACAAGATTTCGATAAATATCTATCTCGGTATCTTTATCGCGATGATGTTTGTCATGATCAACATCAACACCGATGAGAAGACAACGGATTATGAAGACCAGAGCATTTCGGTCGCCGTGATCGACAGGGACGGCAGCAAAATAAGCGAGGGCATAGGAGAATACATTAAAGCGGGAAATAACGAGGTTGAACTTGAAGACGATATTCTTAAGATAAAGAATTCCGTATTTATGAGAGAGACCTATTATGCTGTGATAATCCCGGAAGGTTTCGGCAGTGATTTCGCGAAGAGCGTGAAGGAAGGAAAGGAGCCGCCAAAGCTTGGCGTTTACAAATTAAACGACGCCATCCAGTGTTACAATATGGACATAAGGGTTAACGCGTATATGAAGGCGTTAAAGACCTATCTTGGCGTATTCGATGAAGATGAGGCTCTTAAAAAAGCTGAAAAGACGGCAGGTCTTAAGACAAGAGTTGCCATCTATACCGGTGATAAGGATAAAGAAGATGAAGTAAAAGTCTTCTCCGCGCAGGCAGATCTCGGCTTCGTATATTTTTCGTATCTGCCGTATATCATAGTAGCGATAATAACCAGCGCGGTCTGTCCGATAATACTTGTATTTTCGGGAACCGACGTCAGGAAAAGGACCGAGATATCGGCGGAAAAGTTTTCAAGAAGAAACTTTGAGATCTATCTGGGAATTGCTGTATTTACATTGATAATAGATGTGGTATTCGCGGCTGCGGCATGGCCTGTATGCCACGCGGATCTGACAGTGGGATCATATGTCTTATATGTCATAAATATGCTGGTATTCTCACTTGTATCAATAGGAATAGCCTATCTTGGCGGACAGCTGTTCAAAAATCCGGGAACAGTGGCGGCGTTTTCCACCACGGTATCACTCGGCATAGCCTTCCTTGGCGGAGTGTTCGTGCCTCTTGCGTATTTGGGTGATTCAATGAAGAAGCTTGCGCATGTCATACCCGCATATTATTACATTGTGGCAGCGGAAGAAGCCAGAAATTATACTTCAGGAATGAGCCTTAAAACATTTACTGTCAATATAGTGATAGAGATCATATTCGCGGCATTAATATTTGCGGCCGGACTTATGATGTCCGCGAAGCACCGCAGGGAAGAAGCAAGATGATCGATCGGATGATTTAAGATTTCGTGTGAGGAAATAATACTTGCAATAGTCGAAGATGGCTGGAAGAAATAAGATGATCGGATGATTTAAGATTTCGGGAGCGCTGAATGCGAAGGAAGCCGTTATAAAGATTGGATTTTTGGGGAGAAAAATGAGTAAAATAATATGTTATACAGATTGGATTTTTTAGGGAGAAAAATGAATAAAATAATATGTTATAAAGATTGGATTTTTGGGGAGAAAAATGAATAAAATAGTATATCTTAGGATAAATGAAAAAGAAAAATTAAATGCTGTAAAGGAGCTGTGCAGTCTGCTGTCGATCGGGACTGCACAGCTTTCTATGAATATGCTCGATAAAAGAGTCGGCGTCATAACCGGAGACATGGATGAAAGTAAGATTAAAATGCCGCTTTCAAAAAAAGCGCCGGTCTTTTATAACATGCCGGATCTGATACTGTTCTACGGGCTTTCGGACAGGGAACTTGACGCGTTTTTGGAAGGCTGTAAGATCCGCGGCATTGCTCCAACACGTTATAAAGCTATAGTTACGCCTTTTAACAGGATGATGACGCTGTATGAACTTATAACGGAGCTTGAAAAAGAGGACAGGAGCATAAGACAGGGAAATAATTAGGTGAATCTTACTGACTGAAAGGACATCATTTTGTTGAATTTGTTATAAATGAAATGGCATGCAGGTGAGAAAGCAGCACTAATTGAAAAAATAGCGAAAAATGCTGCCGCAGGTGCCGAAAACATGCGGCCGCGAGGAAGAAAAAGCAGCACAAATGAAAGAAATGGCGAAAAATGCTGCCGCAGGCGCCGGAAACAGGCGGCCGAGGGGGAGAAAAAGCAGCACAAATTGAAAAAATAGCGAAAAATGCTGCCGCAGGTGCCGAAAACAGGCGGCAGCGAGGGAGAAAAAGCAGCACAAATTGAAAAAATAGCGAAAAATGCTGCCGCAGGCGCCGAAAACAGGCGGCCGCGAGGGAGAAAAAGCAGCACAAATTGAAAAAATAGCGAAAAATGCTGCCAGGGGTGCCGAAAACAGGCGGCCGCGAGGGAACTTACCAGAGAAATGATAATTCCGGAATAATGTCTGGAAATATAATATTACTCTGGATAGAAATATGATTGATTATATCAAAGAGAAACATGAAAGATATCTGATCGGCATGATCACGCATGTAAAAAGGCGGAGAACAAATCTCCGCCTTTTTCATAGTAGAATAAAACAATGGAAACATTATTTTTTAACAACATAATATAATCCAATACCCAGATATAATCCGGAGCCGAGCGTAAGTAATGCGCCGGCAATGAAACATATCAGAACGATCCACTTGCTTGATGATGTAATATCTGTCGGATCTGATGGATTATACTTGATCTTTACTTCGTCTCCGACACTGTAAGAAGAGCTTGATTCATCAAGTTTTTCGTTATATTCTTTATCGTCTACGGTATATTTTACAAAAATATTATAGGTATCTGACTCGTCTCCGACGCCTTCTTCTATATCTATCTTTGTTATCACAGCAGTTGTCTCGGTATAATTATCCTGCTTGTTTTTATTATAAAAACCACACACGATAAGGATTATACCCATGATCAAACCAATAATGGCTCCTAATAATTGTTTCAAATCTTTCATCCTCCTGAAAATATAATTGACGCGAACAGGGCAGATACCTGCCTTGTCAGCAACTGTAAAGATTTCAAAGAAACACTGAGCAAAGCGTTTCTTTCGTTCGATTATAACATGCGCTTGTTGCGGCGTCAAAAGAAAAAACGAAAAACATTGTAGACCTCTTGTTACCGTGAACATGGAACAGATTTATTGACCTTTCCATAATTTGATTTTATAATTATTTCCGATAAAAATAATTCGTTGAGGTGACAATAATATGAAATTAAATTATCGTTTGATCAGCATGATGCTGCTTGCAGCGATACTGGCGTGCGGCTGCGGAAAGAATTCCGATGATCCTGCCAAGGATTCGGGGAAAATTACAGCCGTTGTGAAAGATACCGCATCACCAGATAATGATCCTGCAAAGGGTGGCAAGAAAGATAATAAAGATACGCCTGCTCCTGAGAAGACGGAAGAGGCAACAGGAACATCTGCGCCTGAGAAGACGGAAGACGCGGCAGGGACACCTGCGCCGGAGAGAACGGAAGAGGCAACAGGGACGCCTGCGCCGGAGAAGACGGAAGAGGCAACAGGGACGCCTGCGCCGGAGAGAACGGAAGAAGCCGTACAGACTCCTGAACCGGTAAAGCTTGAAAAGATAAAATTCAACCCTCATGTTTATTCTGCGCTGCTTTCTGAAGTGTACCCTCAGGAATGGTGGGATTCCTTCTACAATATGTGTGATGCGCTTCGTGAGGGAAAGGATACTTTTGAATGCGCGAGTCAGGAAATATATAACTGGTGTCTTGACATAACGACTCTTGCGCACTTTTTCCCGGCAGCCGGCGGAAAGATCACAAACAAGAGCAATGACGGGACGAAACCGTTTAAAAATGGCATAGGCAGGATATATTATAAGATACCTGTGAAAGATTTTCTGAAACGCCAGACCGAATTCGAGGCTGAGATCGAAAATATTCTGAATACCGCGCTTGAAAGCGATGACACTGACTTTGAAAAGATACTTAAACTGTATGAATATATGGAAGCCAACTATACTTATGTCTCAGACACGGTTTCGGATGGAGCGTTCAGTTATACCGCTCTGATGAGCAAGCAGGGAGAATGTGACCATATAGCAAGCAATTATACTTATCTTTTGCTTCAGGTTGGAGTAAACGCGGTTGAAGTCGGCTGCAACGGAAACCTTAATCATGCGTGGACCTATGTTGTGCTGGATGGAGAGGGGTACCACTGTGATGCAACATGGGCGCTGCATGATGAGAATGAGCCGCTTCATTTATGGTACTTTTTGAATTCAGAAGAAATGAGGAGCGCTGATAATCTTTCAATGGATGCTCTTCACGCGCCTATGCTTCCGAAATTCTTTGTAAGTAACTCAGATCTTAAATTTCCGGCAACAAGCGACAGATTCGCATGCTTCAGATATGTAGACTTTATAAAGCTGGATGAGAAGACAAAGACACTTTATTATCAGAGTGACAACGGTGTTAAGGAATTGAAATATGAAAATGCATTACGTTGATGCGAAAGGTATCCTGACCGGCAGCGGCGGGTACCTGGGAATGAACATATACAGGGGATGTACTCACGGATGTATTTACTGTGACAGCAGAAGCAGATGTTATCAGTTCACGCATCCTTTTGAAGATATCGAGGTAAAGCGCAATGCGCCGGAGCTTCTGGGACAGGCGCTGAGGTCAAAAAGAAAAAAGTGCATGATCGGAACAGGCGCAATGTCTGATCCGTATATGCACTGTGAGGAAAATCTCAGGCTGACAAGAAGATGTCTTGAGATCATTTTGGAAAATGGTTTCGGAGCCGCGATCCAAACAAAATCCG
>CACZSY010000123.1 GCA_902783965.1 uncultured Lachnospiraceae bacterium | reverse complement strand
GCCATTGATATTCCCCAGAAGAAGTTCTCCGGCATGACCTTCAACGGTGGATACGGGAAACCCCGGTATCTCATTGTATTTTATTACTGTTTTACTGCATATATCTTCGCTCAGCGCGCCAAGCCCCGACCCCAGGATGATCGCAGTCTCCGGTTTCAGATCTCCCATTCTTTCTCTTATATTATCCGCGCTCTTTTCGTAGTCTTTAATCTCAAACATGCTTTCAACATCCTTTCAGATCAGTTTTACATTTATTCTCCGCCAAATATCTTAAGGCTTTCCAGTGGATGTCCGCTGTTGTCAAAAAGCGCCTGATTATCCCAGCTGCTCCCGCCGTACCATTTACCGGCATTTTCAGGATCGTACTCTGCCGAATAAGAACTTGCCCAGCCGCTTCCGAACTTTTCCCACAATGCCTTTTTCTCTGCCTGCGTTCCCGGAACCGGGATCCACGCCGGCTCCCAATAGCAGACTCCGAGTCCGTGCTCTCCTATCGCGCGCACACTATCAAAAGTTTTGCTTATCGCATTTATCTGCTCTGAAATACTGAATTCATAACCTGCCATACTTCCCACACTATTGGCAAAGCCGTCGCCGTCCTGCGTTGTATAAGGATATGAGGTCTCAACTACCAGAACGTCTTTATCATGATCGTCTGCGATCTTCTTAAGAACCTTCGACATATTTTCCTGACTGCCATGCCAGTAAGGATAATAAGATGTCGCAAAAATATCATAATCAACATCATTATCCTTAAGCATTGAAGCGATCCAATCGTAGTGTCCCTCTTTCTGGATATCCGTAAAATGCAGAATTATCTTAATATTTTTATCAGCCTGTCTTGCACCTTCGATACCGGCTTTCATGAGAACTATCATGTTATCCCAGTTATCTTCACCGCACATCCCATAGACAGTCTCATTTCCTATCTGCACCATGTCCGTATCCGCTCCCGCATTTTTTAAAGCTTCAAGACTTGTTCTGGTATACTCACGGATATAGTCGGCCTTCTGGGAAACACTCAGCCCTTCCATGACTTTCGGAGTCATCTGCCTGCTCGGATCCGCCCAGAAATCAGAATAATGGAAATCAGCAATAAGTTTCAAACCCTCTTTCGCAGCCCTGCTCCCAAGCGCGGCCGCATTATCAAGATCACAGTTTCCGCCGCCGTAACCGTTGCGGTCTTTATCGTAAGGATCATTCCATATTCTGACCCTTACATGTGTAAACCCGCAATCAGAAAGCAGCTTTAAAAGATCCGTTTCATTTCCGTCATAATCGTAATATTTCACCCCGCTGTTTTCCAGAGAAATAAGCGAAGAAACATCGGCTCCTTTTACCAGGGTGCCGGATTGAGATATCTCGCTGTCCTTTGCGGAAGTTCCGCCGTTTTCCTGAGTCGTCTCGCTGTTTTTATCCGGTGTTCTTGGATCATCATCCTTACTTCCGCCGCAGGCAGAAAGAAGCAATAACGCAAATGATATCACTAATGACACAAAGATTATTTTTCCATAATAAGAAACTTTGATGAAAGCTGTTCCCATATCAGTTCTCCTCTTCTATAGTTGTCCAAGCATCTGCGCCGGATTATCTGCTGCCTTTACATTTCCAAACGCTTTAACGATAACGCCCTCCTCGTCGATCAGATAGGTGCTTCTGACAACCCCCATGGTAACTTTTCCATAGTTTTTCTTCTCTTTCCAGACGTCATAAGCTTCGATCACGGTTCTTTCCGGATCTGAAAGCAGGGTAAACGGAAGTCCGTATTTTTCTTCAAATTTCTTATGGGAAGCTACCGAATCCTTGCTTACGCCAAGGATAACAGCCCCCTTCTCCCTGAACTGCGGCATTAAATCTCCAAAACTGCAGGCCTGCTTTGTGCAGCCCGGAGTATTGTCTTTAGGATAAAAATATAAAATAACTTTCTGACCTCTGTAATCCGAAAGACTTCTTGATTCTCCGTTCTGATCTAAAAGTGTAAATTCAGGTGCTTTGGTTCCAATCTCTAACATAAAAATCCCTCTTCTCATTTCTAATGATCGAAAAACGCATATGCGTTCTCTATTCTTACCATTGTCGTCCGTATGCAAAAAAACGATTCCGATAAAAAGCTTTCACTTTTGCCTATATAATTTGCATATATAATAAAGTAATTTTATCATTTATTTGTTAAAAAAATCAATAATATCCTTGACTTTTTACTAAAAGGTGATACAATATCCATGCAGTTGGGGATTATTGGTAAATAATTGGTAAAAAAGCGCCTCTTTTGTAATTGAACGTATCTGAAATCGAGGGGGAGTATTTTAGATAGAAAGGCTGCTTTTCTTCCAATAATTCCAAATCCAAAAATCATGTCATATTTTTTATTATAATATTTATCCGACAGGCGAACAGATCATATAATTTCATGTTCGCCTGTTTCTCGTTTTTGTCATCGGTTTGAATTATT
>CACZSY010000122.1 GCA_902783965.1 uncultured Lachnospiraceae bacterium | reverse complement strand
TACCCATGATGCTCTTTATCGCGAGCATTATCCTTGAAAGCTCACCGCCCGAACCGGTCTTGGCCAGTTCTTTCAGAGGCTGGCCCGGATTGGTCCTGATCATAAAGCAGCACTCGTCGATACCGTCCGCAGACCTGTTTTTTTCGAAAAAATCAATCCTTAACAGCGCATCGTTGAAATTAAGTTCCGACAAAGCTTTGGTAATATCATCTCCAAGTCCCTTTGCCGCTTTTTTCCTTTCTTCAGAAAGCATCTTTGCCGCATCGTCATACTCTTTTAAGACTTTCTCCATCTTATCCCTTATACCGGCAAGAAGTTCATCCTGATTCTTAAGGTTTTCAAGTCTCTGTGAAGCTTTCCTGTGATACTCAAGTATCTCTTCAATGGTTCTTCCGTACTTGGATTTCAGACCGTTGATAAGATCAAGTCTTCTTTGAATTTCATACAAAGCCTGTTCGTCCATATTGATATCATCAAGATATGACTGTGCCGCAGACGAGAAATCGGATATCATGGCCTGTATATCCAGAAGCTGGCCTTCAAGCTGCGTTATCTCTTCATCCATGCCGCTTATCTGTCCGATATTCTTAAGCGCGTGAAGAACCAGATTAGACGCCGATGAGTTATCATTGTCCATTAAAGAAAGACATCCCGACAGCGATTCCACGATCTTCTCCCTGCTGCTTAAGAGCCTGAATTCTTTTTCGGCTTCTTCATCTTCTCCGGCAACAAGCATTGCGGAACCGATCTCATTTATCTCATATTCGCACAGCGAGATCTCCCTGTTCTTTTTATCCTCGTCAATATCAAGCTTTTCAAGGTCTTTTTTAAGCTCCGAATACTGCCCGAACAGTTCTTTTACCTTCTCTTTGAGCGCACGTATATTCCCGTTGTCATACTCATCAATTATGGCAAGATGTGAATTCTTATTTAAAAGTCTCTGATTATCATGCTGTCCATGTATATCAAGAAGCAAAGAAGAAAGTTCCGAAACAACAGAGGTATTGACAATTACCGAATTGATCTTAAATGAACTTCTTGAAGGAGTGATCCTTCTGGTTATGATGATCTCATTGTCATCAGCAGGTATCTCCTGCTCTCTGAGCCATCTTTCTATATCGCTGCCTTCCCTGTAGGAAAATGTCAGCTGTATCAGGCAGTCGCCGCATCCCGGTCTTATGATATCCGACGATGCCCTGCCTCCCAAAGCAAGATTGATGGAGCCGATTATGATAGACTTTCCCGCTCCGGTCTCACCGGAGAGCACATTGAACCCTGAGGAAAAATCAGCGTCGGCTTCATCAATTATTGCCATATTCTTTACGTGCAGATTAAGTAACATCCTTTATTCCCTTATCATTATCTCTTGGTTAAAATTTATGTTTGCAGGCACTGCAGACACATTTGATCTTGGTTCCGAAAATACCGCTCGTCTTTTTGACCGTAACGAAAGTACTGCCGCATCTAGGACAGCTTCCGTAGAAATCATACTTTGGTCCCTCTTCTTCCGTCTCCTGCTTGGCCGGCTCAGCAGGCGCTGCATTGCGGTTAAACTGGAATACCGACTGAGGATTGTTCTCCGGAAGATCAACCTGAACCATAGGTTCCTTTCCTGCCGGCGGTATCTCTACTGCGGTTGGTTTCGGAAGAGGTTCCCTGTTATAAGTATCATCCTCAAGCTTCTTCTGTGAGAATATAGGCGTAGGCATCTCAATACTGATAGGACCGTTTCCTACATTCTGTGAAGGTCTGGCGATATTGTTAGATCCGCCGCCTCCCTTGTCACCCGAATGAACGACTTCTATAACGGCGCCCACTTCTTCATACATTGCCTTATATTTCTTCGCAGTCTCACCGTCTATGTTTTCAAAAAGGACACTCGGCATATTATCAATATACTTCGATGCATCTCCCATACCGATTCTCTTTAGTTCCATTGTAAGCGCGAGAAATTCAATCTCATCCGCATTTAACCCAACCAGCTTTAAAGTGTAAAGCATGCTCTCTCACTCCGTTTCAAGTAATATTTTCAGATCACTCTCTGTCATTCATATGATCCGAATATGTCATCCCTGTAAGATGAAATATCATTCATCCCAATTGTGGTAAACCATCTGAACATCATCATCTTCATCAAGAAGATCAAGCGTCTTGGTTATATTCTTAATATCCTTTTCATCCGTAAGTTCAACATATGTCTGCGGTATCATCGTAACTTCCGCCTGTGCCATTACGATACCCGCATTGCTCAACGCTTCGCTGACTTCACCGCAGCTGTCCGGATCAGTAAGGATCTCAAAACTGTCGTCAAGCTCTTCAAAGTCCTCAGCTCCTGCCTCCAGTGCGATCATCATAAGCTCATCCGCTTCCATATCACATTCTTCTTTATCGATTATGATCTGTCCCTTGCGGTCAAACATAAATGAAACACAGCCCTGTGTGCCGACGTTTCCGTAACCTTTGGTAAAAGCGTTGCGTACATTGGAAGCCGTCCTGTTCTTATTATCCGTTAGGGCTTCGACTATGATCGCCGTACCGTTAGGTCCGTATCCCTCATAGGTAACTCTCTCATAATTGCACGCATTCGCATCTCCTGCCGCTTTCTTGATACTCCTGTCGATCGTGTCGTTCGGCATGTTGTTGGCTTTGGCTTTGGCAACTATATCTTTAAGCTTGCTGTTATTATTGGGGTCAGGTCCTCCCTCTTTAACAGCAACCGCGATCTCACGTCCGAGTCTGGTAAATATCTTACCCTTTGCCGCATCATTTTTTTCCTTTTTGTGCTTGATATTGGCAAATTTTGAATGTCCTGACATTTCATTCCTCCGATTTATCAAAAATACGTATTCTAACCATATCATTGTAACATCTTTTACAAATAATAACAAGTAAGAAAGACATTTCTTTAAAAAAAGATTAATATTTATTCTCTTATAAGATCCTCTATCGCTTCAATGACCGACGGCGTCAGCTCCAGTTTCCTTACAGCGCACATTATAGTGTCGTCTCCGGCTATCGAACCGGCTATCCCTTCTATCTCCAGAGCGTCTATCGCAGCCGCTACAGCCATTGCCATTCCCGGCACCGTCTTTATAACGATAATATTCTCCGCGCTCTCTACAGATATAAAACCATCGCGCAGCACCCTTATATATTTTTGTCCGAGATCCGACGGCTGGCCTTCCAAGACCGCATACCTCTGTCTTCCGTCAGCCATGCTGATCTTGGTAAGCTTTAGCTGCCTTATGTCCCTTGAGATCGTGGCCTGCGTCACATTATAACCCTCTTCGATCAGTCTGTCGCAAAGTTCCTCCTGGGTCTCTATGACATTTCCCTTAATGATCTCGATTATCCTTTCCTGACGTCTCTTTTTCACGCTGCTTCTCCTAGAGTTTTTTATTTACGACATCGAAAAATGTCTTATCGTTGATCACGATAAGCTTCGCGACTGTGTCAGCCCTTCTAATGTCCACTCTGGCTCCCCGTCCGAGCTGTATACCGCTTCTTCCGTCAAAAGAGACGATCGCTTCATCTTCCCTCGTCTTCTTGCTCTCGACCAGTTCCACGCTTATCTTATCTTGCGACGGCACCACCACGCTTCTGGCCGACCTTGAATGGGGACATATAGGAGTAATTATCGTAACCTCCGAATCATGCTTAACGATCGGACCTCCGGCCGAAAGATTATAACCTGTCGAACCGGTAGGCGTTGAAATGATCATTCCGTCGCCTTTATACTGATCCACAAACTCATCGTTAACATAGACATTGACAGTGATTATCCTCGAATATCCGTTTCTTGAGATGACCAGATCGTTGAGCGCGATATCCCTGCACAAAAGAGTGTCGAGAGAATAAATGCTTCCCGTGACCATCATTCTTTCTTCCACCCTGAAATTGCCGTTCAGCACCGCGTTCAAAGCGTCCTTGAGCTCCCTGCCTTCAGCCGCGGCAAGATAACCCAGAGTACCGATATTAATGCCGAGTATAGGGATACCCTTCCTTGCAAGCTCCCTGGCGGAACGGATGATAGTTCCGTCGCCTCCCAGCACAACGGCGCAGTCATATTTCTTTTCCAGTCTTTCCTTGTCTATGTAGTCTTCTTCATCTCTCCGGTGACTTCTCTGGGTGATATCGTCACACTTCTTCCCCGCTTCACTAAGCAGTTCCATCACCCTTCTGGCGTATTTTCTGCCCACATCTTTTTCCGTATTGGAGATAATGCAATATTCTTCCATATTTATATCTTTCATATTTATATTATATTTTATTATACCTGTTGTCGGCTGCTGATCCGTAAGATCACAGACCATGAGTCGCAAACGCTTCATCAACCAGTTTCACAATGGCAGTCTCATCTATACTACACGAGTCGTCTGTGATCTCCTGACCTGTCTTTTGTAAAAGACACAGATATTCTATATTTCCATTAGGTCCCGTTATAGGGGAAAAATCCAGAGCTAAAACTGTAAATCCTGCATTTTTCGCATAACCCATAACATTTTCTATTACTGTAGTATGAACTTTCTTATCCCTTACCACACCTTTTTTCCCTACATTCTCCCTGCCGGCTTCAAACTGCGGTTTGATAAGGCATACCATTAAAGCTTCCGGTCTTAAGATCGCCGCGGCCGGTCCGAGTATCTTCTCAAGTGAGATAAACGAGACGTCCGCGCAGGCGAAATCCACTTCTTCTCCGATAAGTTCTTTCGTAGCATACCTGAAATTGGTGTTCTCCATTACCACGACCCGGTCGTCATTCCTAAGCTTCCAGCACAGCTGGTTGGTTCCCGAATCTATGGCATATACCTTAACCGCATTATTCTGCAGCATACAATCCGTAAATCCACCGGTCGAAGATCCTATATCCATGCAGGTCATGCCCGTAAAATCAAGCTTCCATACATTTACCGCTTTCTCAAGCTTAAGACCTCCGCGGCTTACGTATTTAAGTCCCGTTCCCCTGACTTCTATTGATACGTTCGCGTCAAAGGTCTGCCCGGCCTTGAGCTCCTTATTGCCGTCCACATACACATTTCCCGACATGATAAGAGCCTTGGCCTTTTCCCTTGAAGGAGCGAGATATCTTTCCACCATCAAAACATCAAGTCTTTCCTTCATAGTCAGTCTCCCGCCCGCGTCAACGCTGATCTTATATCTTTATATATCTGTTCAGGATCCAGCCCGTACATCTTAAGGAGTTCTTCCCTGTCGCCGTGTTCTACAAACGTATCCCGGATCGACGCTGCGATAAGCCGGCATCCCGGATGGCATTTTGAAAGATAAGCTCCCGTCTGTTCTCCGAGACCGCCTGTAAAAACATTCTCTTCAAGCACGGCGATCACATTGTTTCTTTCGGCTATCCTGTCAAGCATCTGTGTATCAAGCGGTCTGACAAATCTGAAATTAACAAGATCCGCTTCAACCCCGTCGGAAAGCAGCATATCATATAACTTATATGCGGTTTCCTCCATACTGCCGATGTATCCTATTGCAACGCCCTTTTCCGCAGAACTTCTCTCATGCCTCAGCAGGGCTTTTCCGTATTCTACTTCTGTCTGATCAAATCTTGCAGCCGCGGCGCCTTTACATTCGGCAGCGCTGTTGCTGTCAGCCGCACCGTTAACGTCAGTGCCGGCATCTCGTCCCGCAATGCCGAGACTCTCGTTAAGGGTCCTCGCTTCGCCTCTCGGATATCTTATCGCAAACGGTCTCTCCATATTAAAGGCCAGTTCGATCATCTCGATAAGCTCCTTATCATTGGCCGGAGCGGCGACCGTCATATTCGGCATTGAAGAAAGATATGAGATATCAAATATCCCCTGATGGGTAGCGCCGTCTTTTCCGACGATCCCCGCCCTGTCGATGGCGAATACAACAGGAAGCGAGTTAAGACATACATCATGGAGTATCTGGTCATAAGCCCTTTGCAGGAACGTGGAATATATGCATACGACCGGTCTCATTCCGGCGCTTGCCATTCCCGCGGCAAATGTCACGGCATGTTCTTCCGCGATACCGACATCTATAAGTCTGTCCTTATGTTTTTCTTCAAATTTATCAAGACCTGTTCCTGTCTGCATCGCGGCAGTGATAGCCACGATACGTTCATCTTTGTCGGCAAGCTCTATCAGCTCATTGGCAAAGATATCAGTATATCCCAGTCTTTCCGGCAGTTTCTTTAACTCGCCGTTGTAAGGGATAAACGGTTCTATCCCGTGGAATTTGGAAGAATTCTCTTCCGCAAGCCTGTAGCCTTTACCCTTCTTCGTGACCACATGCACCAGCACCGGTTTTCTGGCCGCGAAAGCCGTATTGAAAGCTCTTATAAGAAGCTCTATATCATGTCCGTCTATCGGTCCTATATACGTAATACCCATATCTTCAAAAAGCATTCCGGGTATAACAAGCCTTTTTATCGAATCCTTGGAACTTCTTATCTTATTGGTCAGCTTATCTCCGAATTTCGGGACTCTTTTTACCGCCGCTTCAACCTTGCCCTTAAGATCCGTATAAGATACGGCAGTCCTTACTTTTCCAAGATAATTGGCCATTCCACCGACATTTTTGGAAATAGACATATTATTATCGTTAAGAACGATAACCATGTTGCTCTTAAGT
>CACZSY010000121.1 GCA_902783965.1 uncultured Lachnospiraceae bacterium | reverse complement strand
CTGATCGGGGATTATATATCATTTATCCCATATGGCAAAACCGCGGTGGGAGTAAGCCTTAAGGGATTTAAATACGAGGTTGACAACAGGGATTTTACCTGCTTTGAAAGCATAGGCGTTAGCAATGAGGCGGCAGACGAAGAATTGTATGTCGGAATAAAGGACGGAATGCTTCTTATGATCGAGTCGTGGGACTGATAAATGGTTTATAAAAAAGATTAAGGATACGGAGAGAAAAGAAATGAAAAAGAGTACTTTGCTGACAGTATTGGTTATCTGCATATTTGCTGTAGGGATTGTATTTACCGGATGCAATAATCAGGAGGATATCGGATATATTCCTGAAAAGACAGGTACAAGAGAACCTTTGGAAAGCGCGGCTCCTGATGGAAGCGCGGAAGAGACGGTTAAGACTGCGGATCCGGACAATACCTTTGTGCCGACAGATGATCCTGACAAGACGCCGGAACCGATTGAGACGCCGAAGCCGGTTTCGAGAAAGATCACTATGACAGTCGTCGGAGACGTTTATTTTTCGGATACTCTTTATTCGTATTATAAGAAGAGCGGAGTAAAAGAATTTTTGTCCGACAGGATAATTGACTCGATGCAAAATGCGGATCTGTTCATTGCCAACCATGAATTTGCGGTTACCGACGGCGGAAAAAAGGTAAGCTATCAGAAATACAATATCAGCGCGCCGCTTGAAAGAGAAAAAGTCTGGGTGGATATGGGAACCGACATATTGAGCCTTGCCAACAATCATATTCTCGATTACGGTTACAATACAGTCAGGAATCTGATGGCGGAATTGGACGGACTCGGTATTTCCTATATGGGCGCGGGGGAGAACAATACAGAATCGCTCGTGCCTGTGGTAAAGGTGATAGACGGTAAAAAGATAGCCGTATTCGCAGCCACGAGATTTGTGCCGAGGGCCGAATGGTACGCAACCCCGACCAATCCGGGACTTCAGGTTTCATATGAATCAACGCCTTATTATACAGAGCTTCTTGAGGCCATAAATAAGGCAAAGCAGAAAAACGATTATGTTACGATATATGTTCACATGGGCGTGGAGGGAAAAAATTCAGTCGCTACTTTCCAGAAAAACATTGCCCATGCATATATTGAAGCGGGAGCCGACATGGTAATAGCTTCGCATCCGCATGTCCTTCAGGGAATAGAATTTTATAAAGGAAAGCCGATAATCTACAGTCTCGGAAACTTCCTTTTCTCAAAATCACATTCGGATACAGTTGTACTGGAGGCAACGATCAACGAAGATAATTCAACGAGCATAAAGCTGATACCATGCAGCAGCCAGGCTTATAAGACAACGGATATTACCGGAAAGCAGGCAAGAAAGCTCCTTGATTTCATGCAGAAGATTTCTTTTGACGTGACCATTGATGACGACGGAAATGTAACTCCTAACAAAGAGTATATCCCTGATCCGGCTGATGAGATCAATATTGGACAGGAACCGGAGACCGGAAATGAACCGGAGACGGTGCCTGAACCTGACAAGATGGAAGTAGACGCCAACAAAGAGGGCGAATACAAAAGCATTACGTGGGATGAAGCGAAGACGATAATGGTCGAGGCTGAAAATGTCAGGATCATAGATGCCGGAACAACGGATGAGTACAAGGAAGGACATGTGCCGACGGCAGTATGTATTCCGGACGAAGAGATAAAAGATGACATAAGTTCGGCCCTTAAGGATAAAGAACAGATCATATTGATTTATGGTCATGATGATGTTAAAAGCAAAGAAGCTGCCGGAAAACTTGCGGGAATGGGATACAGCAGGGTATTTGAGTGCGGAAGTTTTGATAAGTGGAAATAAGAGTTAAGAGAAGATCACGGTAATTCTTACAAAGAAAATTCACAAAGTATTGTATAAGATATTTTCATATGATAGACTGACTATGTATACTTATTTTTATTAATGCCACTTTTCAGAGGCAGAAAGGAGTCGACATATGCAGACTGTTTTACAGCTTGTTATTGGATTAGCCCCTCTTTTGATCGCGTCGGTCATTTTCCTGATCGGTAAGAAGATCAAGATCATGCCTGTCACAACCATGGTTTTATGCGTGGCGGTGCTTGCCGTTTCGGGCATAACAACCCTGATGGACAAGGGCAGGGATAACAGACGTGATGATGAGGTCATCGTTGCCGATTATATCTATCTTGCTGAGAAAGATATGATCAACGGCGAGATCGACAGGGCGGGTCAATTCCTTAGGGAATTATATGCGAAACAGGGCTCAAGTCCTGCCGGCACACTTGCCAACGCCAGATACGAAGCCATGAGAGGCGACTATACGGGTGCAGCCCTGCTTTATGATAAGCTCAAAAAGAGCGGACATGAAGATATCATGAGCGATACTGACGCTAAAATAATGGAGGCGGTACAGAAGGGCACGATAATGAATCCTTCCGAGGCAGCAGCCATGATCTCAAAGATCGAGATGATCGAGAAAGCCGGCGGTGATGTCAAGGAATACGGTATTACCAAAGAACAGGCCGAGGCCGTGAAGAAGATATCGAAAGGTACATATGATCCGAAGAAAGAGCTCATTTCCGTAATGGAAGACGATATCTCGAAGACGGAAAAGGACAATAAAGAATACAAGAACTCCGATGAGGTTCTTGTCAGCGCGGGAGTAGTAAACGGCATTTACGCAAAATATGCTGCCGGCGAGACTTATGACAAAAAGAAACTCGAAGACGCCGATGCAGTGCTTGCGGCAGCTTATAAGAAAAATCCTGCCATGTTTAAGGTCAACAGTGTTGACGAAGCTTACGTAAAAGCCAAGGTGATGGCGGGTGAGAATAAGCAGCTTGCGTCATATGCGGATGAAACAGGTTCGCAGCTTGCGGTAACAACTGTGGCACAGCTTTTGATAGACGGCGAGATGGAAGAAAAAGACATGCCGGAAGATTTTGTTAACATTTCTTCGGATGAACAGAAACAGGTGCTCGCGCAGTGTAAGGAAGCCATGACCAAGATAGAGAAGGATAGAGAAATCGAAGGCGCGGAACTCAGAAAACTGCAGGATAAATATACTGCCGTAGAGAATATGGGCAAAAACCTTGTCCTTACCGAGATGGTTACAAGAGTTGATACTTCAGGACTTGATTACATGACAGAAAGCCCTATACATCTTGGCAACAGCGCGATCTACTATACATTAGGCAATACTGAAATGGGTGACTCAGAGTTCGCTAAGTCACTTGCGACTGCGCCATACAACAGCGTTGCAGAGTACACGGAAGCATTCAAACAGATCTCGGCGGTTATAAATGATGTTGCCGATGTCAATGAAGTTAAGAACGTGGGCCAGTCCATTTCGACCGCGTATGATCTGGGCGTTCCTCATGTTAACCCTGTCCAGAAAGCTATTGAAGAGGCGGTCAGGGAAGCTGAAGAAAAAGATAAGAATAAAGACAGGGATAGAGACGGAGATAAAGACAGCAGTAAAGACAGTGATAAAGGAAAAGAGGATGACGAGAAGAATCCCAGCGCAAAGGAAGCCATAACTGCGCAGGGAACAACTTATGTTTCAAAGCAGAAAGCGGTTACCAACATCGGACTTATCGATACGGAAGCATTCCCTAAGATAAGCTTTAATCTCCAGACCGCAAAACCTCTGGATCTTAAGAATCCGGGACTTATACTCAACGACTGCGGTATTAACATTACGGATTACACGATAACCAAGAACGAATATAACACTGCGAAGATATATGCGGTATGTGACAAATCCGGTTCTATGGAAGGCAGCACCGACAGTCTTCAGGCAGCGGTAAGAAGTCTGGCATACAGCACTTCAAAGAATGAGAAGATGGGCGTCATCGGATTCTCAAGCAGCGTAGAATTCAATTCGGGGATCGTGGACGATGTCTCAGAACTTGAACCTTTCATTGAAAAGCTTAAAGCAAACGGCGGAACCAATATTGCGTCGGGAACATTTGCCGCTCTTGACGGACTTGCGGGAAGCAAGGATTCGATAAATGTTGTTATTGTAATGACAGACGGTGAGGACAGTTCGTTTAACGGTTCCAACCTTGACAGGCTCAGAAGCATCACAAGCGACGGACACACTCTCGTCTATACTGTGGGTCTGGGAAGTTCTGTAAACGCGGATTATTTAAGAACTATAGCCAACGCCGGAAACGGTAAATTCGTATATTCATTCAGCGCGTCGGAACTTGCGGATCTGTATTCATTTATACATGCGCAGATGGAGAATAATTATACCGTTACATTTACCGCAAAGGACCTTAAGAAGAAAGAAAGAACTCTTACTGTAACCAATACTAACGACGGTTCGGTAACAAGCAAAGATTATTATGTGGAGCTTGAAGGCGATGAGGAAGAAGAAGAGGTTCCGTTTGAGATCGACGGCTTCGCTTCAAAGAAACTTTATGTAAAGAATGCCAAGATACCTGCATTTATAGTCGGAAGCGGTTTCAAGAAGGACATGAGCTGTTATGTTTCGATAACGGGCGAATCATTTAAAGGAAGTTATGAAGGCAAATTCGTAAATGAAGGCAAATTCAAGGTTGTCTTCCCGGAAGATGTTCCGCCGGGAGTATATCAGGCAAAGATAAGCATAGACGAAGGCAGCGCGGATGATGAGATCGAGATAATGAGCGGTGACATCGAATCGGTAACCTTCGGAGCATATACATTTACCGCCGATAAGATCCTTCTGGATGAAGAAGAAGCTGACGGAAAGACCATCAAGCATTATTCACTCAAAGGCAACGTCACGATGAACTCGTTCCTGCATTTCAACGGAACACTGGCGCTTGACGGTGACTTTAATGAAGATACGATAATAATGACCGATATAGGCGGATCGTATATCTCATTTGATAAGCCGCAGACAGCTCTGTTTGGATTCATAGAGTATACAACACAGAAATTTGATCCTGTAGGAGCTTATAAACTTCATAAAGATGATGCGCATATGTCAGATCTTAATAATTATGAGGTTGAATCAGTCCTTATAAAAGGATTTGCGCTTCCGGCAATAACAACCATGGGAAGCGAGATGTCAATATATCCTCATATGATGAAGATAAAATATGCTGAATTGACATTATCGCTGCCTATGCAGAGCCAGTTCCTTTCTCTTGCGGGAATAGATTTCGGAACGTCCATAGAGGGAGGATATGAAGCGATAGTCGACGCTACAGGTTCATATTCAAAGGGTAAGGCACATCTTAACAATGGTGACGGACTGACGAATTTCGCTGTTAAGGAAATAAATGCGTTTGCATGGAATCCTACCGAGATCAATCTTGAATTTGATACTTTTAAAAACGATTACGCATTCACCTTAAAAGGCACACTGTCATGGATGTCGAAAAAATTTGCTCTTGTTGATAATGAGTTAAAGACGATCGCTTCTAAGGGCAGCAGAGGAGACGGATTCTCGTTCTCGATATCGGAAGGATATCTTGATGAATTTGTGATCTACTTTGATCATGAGAAGATCATTATGACAGAGATAGGACCGATAACCCTTGATAATTTCTTCATCGGCGTGTCAAATATGAAAGAAGCATGGCAGAAAACAAAGAAGAGCCAGAAGTGGTCGGATCTGTTATATACCGAGGCAATGGGCGGATGCAATCTGTCACTTGAAAAGATTTCAACGTTGCTTGGTTCGGATGCAAATCCGATAGTTAAGAAGCTTTTCGGAGATCTTGCCCTGCTTACACTGGATAGTATAACCATTAAGGGCGCTATCAAGAATTTTCATCTGACCGCGAAGACTGATGTTAAACTGTTCGGAGAATTCGACGTTGGAGCAGTTGAATTTGCGAT
>CACZSY010000120.1 GCA_902783965.1 uncultured Lachnospiraceae bacterium | reverse complement strand
TTGTCTTTATTTTCATTGTCTTTATTGCACTCCTTAAAAAGTTTTAAGGCAAATTCGGTATATGCCCTGTTTCCCGGTTTCATGTCTTCTAAAGTTGACATGTCGGATCCTTTTATGTCCTTCATAAAATCAACCTTAGCTCCCGCAGAGGTGCCCTCAGGTTTTGTTGTCTCTGTTCCCGAACCTTCGTTTTTCTGATCGGTCTCCTGTGTAGTTTTGGTCGCCGTATCAGAACTCTTCTTTCCCGGTTCTTTAGTACCGCAGGCGGTAAATGTACAAAGCATTCCCGCTATCAGAAGCATGCTGACAGTTTTCTTAAGATATCTGCTTTTTGATAAAAATGCTGCAGGATTTAAATAGTTTTTCTTTTTCATTGTTCTTTCCTCTCTAATTCTAATAATAAGTGTGACTGAACTAAACATCCCGGAATTTTGTCTCTCTTTTTAATAGATGCGGAAACGATAACAAAACGGACAACTTCTGTGGATTTTTTTAAAAAATATTATCACCGGACGTGTGCATAAAGACAAAGGCGGACAAATTCGCCCCTTAGGGCTTTTTGTCCGCCTTTTCTTCTTTTGAGCATATTCAAGACTTAAAAAGGAATCTGATCGTGTCTTTCCTTACTGATCTGCTACAGGTGTTGCGTATTTTATATGATCCTTATCGGAAATGATCCACCTGCCATCCACGTAAGCGATCACATATATGCCGTATTCCTTTCCGTTAGTAAGTCCTCTGACAATATATCCGCGATTTACCGTATCGGCTACCTTGTTATATTTTCCGTTAACATAAGTGAAAACTCTGTATTTCGTTGCGCCGTCGATAAACGCCCATGTTACAGTGATCTGTCCGTTACCCGGCTTAAGTTTTATGACCGGTTTGTAATCAGGTTCTTCACTTTCCTTTGCAGGCGTCGCATACTTTATATGATCCGCATCTGAGGTTACCCATTTTCCCTGGACATATGCCAGGACATAGATTCCGTACTCGGTTCCGTTCGTAAGACCTGTTACCGTATATGTTGTCCCGTCAGTTTCTCCCTGCTTTGTATATGTTCCGTCAAGATAAGTAAATATCCTGTATTTTGTCGCTCCGCTTACTGCAGTCCATGAAACAGTTATCTGTCCGTCACCCGCTTTAACGGTTATCTGCGGTTTGTAATCAGCGTCGCTTCCGGCAGTCGGAGTGGCGTATTTTATGTGATCCTTATCCGAGATTACCCACTTTCCTCCGACATATGCAAGAACATAGATACCGTATCTTGTTCCATTCGTCAGTCCTGTTACGGTAAATGTTGTCTTATCCGTATCACCTTGTTTTGTATAAGAATCTCCAAGATATGTGAACACTCTGTACTTTGTTGCTCCGGTTATCTTATTCCATGATGCCGTTATCTTCCCGTCACCTGCTTGTACGGTTACCTTCGGTCTGTAATCTGTTTTTTCTCTCGGAGTAGCATATTTGATATGCTCTGAATCCGAGATCTCCCAATTACCATCAACAAACGCAAGAACATAAGCTCCATATTCGGTACCGTTCGTAAGACCTGTTAACGTAAATGATGTATTAACCGTTTCGCCGACCTTACTGTATTTTCCGTCCTTATATTTAAATACTCTGTAATTCGTCGCTCCCTCTATAGCATCCCATGTTATGGATATTATCCCGTCACCCGCGTTGACTTTAATGTCCGGCTTTAAATTTCTCGGAAGCTTATCGACTATCTCTGTTCTGCTTGCGCCGCAGGAAGTACAATTATATACTTTTCTTCCGGTATTCCTTGTCGTAGGCATGATAATAGTCATTCCCTCATCCCAATTATGTCCATGAGGTTTGATAACCTCACCTTCCTTTACAAGCTCTCCGCAGTCACTGCAGAATTGATCTCCGCTGTATCCGTATGCTGTGCAGGTTGCTTCAACCGCTCCTACGGTCTCAACATTTTTATGCCAGCCATGCTGCACCCTCTTCTTTTCTTTACAAAACATGCAAGTATATATGCTGACATTTGGAGAACGGACTTCCGTACAGTAGTGTATGGTCGGATGCTTATCATAAACATGACATTTATCCCATTTTATGAGCTTTCCTCTTTCAACCACTTCGCCGCAGACAGAACAAATCTTATCGGCCTCATTGCCATTGGTCTGGGTCCTGCAGCTTCCGTTATGATATGCTCTTGCTACTACTACCGGATTTCCGTTTTTGTCATAAACGATATTGCCCTTTGAATCATATTTATAAATATCTTCGGTAACCGTGATAAGCTCTCCGTGTGGTCCCGGAAGTGTCTCTTCGCCTTTTGAGATCACTTTTCCGCATTCTCTGCAGACTGTATCACCGGTATATCCGCCGTGTCCGCAGGTCGCTTCAACCCTGCCTTCAACTCCTGTAAGCAGGTGCGGGCATGTTTCCAGATATACTCCAAGTATCTCTATAACACCACCGCCTGCAATATCAGGAAGGGTAAAGGTAAAACTGTTATTACTTTCGCAGTCGGATTTTTTGATACTACCCGTTCTTTCGATATAATCGTTTTTAGTGGTGTCCCAAACCTGATATTTTATGGTATACCCGGTAAACATCTTGCCGGCTTTCTTGCCCGGTTTAATGACTATTGCATCACCTGATCTGGCGAAATTAATATTTCCGGAACAGTTTTTGTACACAACCGGATGTACTCCCCATTTCCACTGGATAGGATTATTGTCAGAATCCAGCGCATACTGGGTATACATGCACGATCCGCACTGCCTGTAAATGATACTTGCGGCGTTTGCGCTTTGCGGAGGATTGTTAAGTCCCTTCCATTCTCCGAAATCATGCGCTTCCGTTACCTTCGTAGGATTATCATAGCAGCCGCTCTCATAACACCAGCCGGTATGATTTCTCCAATCAGCTTTCCATTCGTTGCCGTAATCATCTACACATGTATATACAGAATCCGGATATCCGAGAGTTCCTGATTCTTCCCATCTGTCAGGATCTGTTCCCGGATTAAACCATTCATCTCCGTAGAATGCGCCTCCGGCAAAGAACCAGCCTATCCAGTCGCTGTGGCTGTGGCTTACATATTCTTTCTTATATCCGCATTCCGTACATACTGATGATCTTTTTGTATGTTCTTCATTTTCCCAGTTCCATGTTGTAAATTTGTGCTTAACCAGCTTTGTCGCTTCGCAGCCCGCACCATGGCACTGTATATAATGTCCCTTTTCAGTTGGTGCTTTTGTATCAGAGAGTACTGTATAATTATGTGCTGTGGTCATCTTAGCCACTCTTGACCAGACAGATGTTCTGCCGTCGGAAATGAGGCAGCAAACATATTTGACATCTCCGGCAGCACAGCCCTCATTATCTACCAGCACTTCAAGGACAGAACTGTTGACTCCTTTATGCCATATCGGGTAATCGGCACACTTTTTAAAATTTTCAATTGATTTGTCATTCCAGCAGAAATACCACTCATATGTAAGATTATCACCCTTTGCCGAAACCTTGAATCTTGCACGGTTATTATCGCAATACCATTCTCCATCCTCATCGGCTTCCTCATCGCTTACCTTGACATTCACATCCTTTGGCTGTGTGGCGATATATACGGATACTCCTTTCTTATATCCGCAGGTAGTGCATCTTCCATTTATATCAAATGTATGTGCAGTTTTTAAAGTATAGTGGCTTTCCTTTTCACAATATCTGCAGGCCTTCCAATGATCATCTGCATCAAAGCTCCATGAAGAAGCCGGGATCGCAGTGTGATTTTCAATGAAATCACTGTGTTTTTCGTTAAAATGATCCTGCCATCCGTCAGAATTGATGCAGACCGGATCATCACAGTCACATCCGTTAATACGGCTCACATCTTCGCAGCATTCAACGCAAAGACTGCAGTCTTCACATCTCTCTGCCTCGTGGAAGCATACATTACAATTCGGGCAGATGTCTTCCGATGAAACATTCTCATGACAGTAATCGCCGCATATACATCCCATTTCCTCTGCCAGTTTTCTGCAGCATTCATAACACAGACCACATTCATCACATATTTCTTCTCTGTCATCTCCAAGACAGGTGCCGCAGGATTCGCAGAAATGATCATCATAATCTGCATCCGCTTCGCACATTCCGCAATCCGGACATGCATTTGCTTCACAGCAGTACCGGCATAATCCACACAGCTCACAAGGTTCTTCGTCACTGTCATAAAAGCATATCTCTCCACAGTTTTCGCAGAGTTCACATTCATTAATACAGTGCTCTCCGCCCATCGGGCACTTTTCGCTCTCATAATCGCAGTTCAGACATTCTGGGCAGTGTTCCACACAATCGGTACAGTAACCGCATTCAGAACAGATTCCTACATCGTCGCTCTTGCAGTTAGAACATATTCCACAATTCTGGCAGATTGAATCCGAATCAGTACAGTAACATTCTCCGCATGAGGAGCAGTGTAAATGATAGTCTACCAGACAACTCTCACATAACATTTCCGAAGACGCCGGACAGCCA
This sequence comes from uncultured Lachnospiraceae bacterium, assembly GCA_902783965.1. GTDB lineage: Bacteria > Bacillota > Clostridia > Lachnospirales > Lachnospiraceae > RUG11200. The sequence continues at coordinate 2,703 of CACZSY010000120.1, read as the reverse complement.
TCAACCGCTCCCGTGCCGAAATTATTACAGCATGCGTCGCATACACTGCAATGTATTTCATCAGCCGCGTTGATGCAGTCATAACAGATTCCGCAATCAGGACACATATCATCTTCATCTACCCATTCACCGCACATATAGCATGGGTCTTCTGCTCTGTCAGCCTTTGCAGTAATCATATTTACCGGCAGCATCCCCACGATGAAACACGCAGTCATGAAGAACGCAAGCATACGTCTTATTCTTTTCATAGTTTTCAAGTCTTTCAATTGGTCACCTTTCCTTTCTGATGCGGCAATCGTTCTTTTCAATCGCCTCTGTATGTTGGTTTGAACCCCAGGTAGTAAAACAATTATTTCACCCCTGTTATTATAATTTTATATTTAATAATTAATTTCGTCAAATGTTTTTATTTTATATCAAATCTATTCGATCTTATCGCATCTTCCGATAAAGAACGGAATTCCGTTCTCACAGTCAACAAGCATGTATACAAAAGGTCTATTTAGTATTACGCTTTTTGTCTTCATTACCGCAGTCGCTTTCATGGTGATCCCTGTTACCGCTGCCGCTTTGGTCCCGTTCTCATCAAGCTTAATATATGTCTTATGAATGACCTCATCTATGCAGACTCCGCCGCCTTCATACATTTTGGAAAAATCCGCCCTGCCCGGGTTAAACGCGTCTGAAATACCCATATTGGCCAAAAATCCCTGCAGCTTTGTCTCATACGCAGTTTCAAACTTAGGTATCGCGCAATTCACAGTTTCTCTTTCAGGTGACTGCAGCATTCCATAAAGCTTTTCTCCGTCAAGAGTTGCTATAAAATCATCAAGTTTTACGCCCTCAGCCGGCAGCAGAGCGGCAAACGCGTATTTCCCGCCTTTGTAATATTTCATAAAGCCCTGCGCACTGCCATATTGCAGATAAGCCGTCTCATCAGAATATAAAAATCCTGTCTTTTTCTTTGTGCCGTCTTCAAAAGTAAATTCCGCATCTCTTATCTGATATTCCTCATATGGCACTTTCCATTTCGCGTCAAATGCGACAGCATTGACAAGTACCATGAGTGCCGAAGGATCCGGATCATCTATTATCTTTTCTATCATTCCTTCGGTCTTTTCCTTAACCCAGTCATTCAGATAATGAATGTTTTCTCTGTCAAAATTGATACTGTACATCTTTGCGTCATAATAATCCGCGGCATTATGAAGATATGAATTCAGAGGTCTGCGGTCGTTGATCAGGCTGTTAAGCCATATCGAATTGGCTATTGACATACGGCTGTCTTCGGTATTGGAAAGACTCTTTAAATAGCTGTACATATATTTATCGAGTTCTTTCTGTTTCAGTCCGTATAATTTTTCAAACTGCGCCGCGGTATTTCCGGCGCTGCCACCGGAAGTCATGCCAAGCGCGTAAATGACTGAAAGAGGTGAAACGAGCATATTGGAGTTATTATCCTTATCGGTATTGCATTCTTTAAAAAGCTTTACCGCAAAACCGGTATATGCCCGATTTCCCTGTGAAAGATCTTTAAGCACACTTATATCAGAACCCTTGATACCTTCCATCAGGTCTTTCGCACCTGAGCTTGTATTGCCGGGCTTCGCCGTTTTATTCCCGCCATCCGGTTTCGCTGTCTCGCTGCCCGCGTCAGGTCTCGCTGTCTCGATTCCGCTGTCAGGTTTATCTGTACTGCTGCCATCAGGTTTTGCTGTCTTGCTGCCGTCCTCCGGTTTCGCGCTTTCGATACTGCCGTCAGGCTTCTGAGTTTCAGTTATCTCCTGTACGGTCTTTGTAACCGGTTCGGGAAGTTTATTATCTGAATCACCCGCGCCGCAGGCGGTAAATGAACAGATCATTCCGGCTATCAGTAAGATACCTGCAGTTTTCTTAAGATACCTGCCTTTTGAAAATAATGAAGCAAGATCATAATGAACATTTTTCCTCATGGTTACTCTTCCTCCTTAATTTATTTATGGTTGTTTGATACCTTCAAGACGCTTTTTCCGAAACTGAATGTTAGTGCGTTTCTATCAACTTGATCCAAGTCACGCATCTACACTGCATGATCAATAAATGTACGTATCTTGATCACTATGTTGGTGTTTTTATCACTTGGTGACACATTTCTTCGCACCGACCTCGTGTACCTGTTATCATCATATTATCATACTCCACCACAAAAATCCATATAATCACATGCATAACGACGTGTTGGGTTCCTTGTGCACCCGTGTGCATAAAAAAAGCGCACGGTGGGATATTTCCATGCGCACCCATTTACATATTTTGATTTATTAACAGATTTAAAAACAAAAAAAGCGCGAGACGGGATTCGAACCCGCGACCCTCGCCTTGGCAAGGCGATACTCCACCACTGAGCCACTCGCGCATAAAAAACATATTCTCTTTTCAAATTCCTGTGTCATCTCCGTGACACGATAGTTATTTTAACACGGTTGCCAGGAGATGTCAACAGGAATTTTTAAAAAAATCAATTTTTTTATGAACCATTTATGATAATGTCCTAATATGCCACAAAGGAAAATGTCCCAATGTGTTATAATACTTCCATTATATTTTGGAGGTGAAACATTATCAAAGAGGTGAAACTTACAATGAATGAACAGAAGAAATATGAAGTGATAAAGTCTTTAGCCGAACACGAACATCCTAACAAACAAAGAGCTGCATTGA
>CACZSY010000119.1 GCA_902783965.1 uncultured Lachnospiraceae bacterium | reverse complement strand
GTGGCTTATATATGTCCTCTGTACACTGGCAGTCGTGGCCGCGATAATCTTTGGCGATGAGGTCAACGGAAAGAAAAGATGGCTGAAGCTTGGACCTGTATCTTTCCAGCCTTCCGAACTGGGAAAGATATCCCTTATATTCCTTGTGGCGTTTCTGATATCAAGAAGACCTCAGATGGTAAATACCTTAAGAGGTATCTTCGTGCTCGTGCTGGCCGTAGCTCCGATGATAGGACTTGTATGCAAGGAAAACATGAGTACGGCCATAATAATGGCGCTGATAGTTCTCGGAATGTGCTTTATAGCCAGCAGGAAAAGCCATTATTTTCTCGGAGCGGGAGCGCTTCTTACCGCAGCGGCCGTTATATATCTTAAACACGGCAATACCGGATACAGAATGGAAAGAATTAATATCTGGCTTAATGTTGAGACCCATGAGAAAGGACATCAGATCAGGCAGGGACTTTACGCGATAGCTTCGGGCGGCCTGTTCGGAAACGGAATAGGAAAAAGCGTACAGAAACTCGGATATCTTCCTGAGCCTCATAATGATATGATATTTGCCATTATCTGCGAGGAACTCGGAATGATAGGCGCGCTTGCGATAATAATGCTCTTTATGCTGATGGCTTACAGGATATATGTAATAGCGATAAACGCGCCTGACCTTTTCGGATCCCTGATCTGCGCGGGAGTATTTATCCAAATAACGGTCCAGGCTCTGATGAATGTGGCCGTTGTAACCAATACAACGCCGTCTACAGGTGTAGCATTGCCGTTCGTCAGCTACGGAGGCACTTCGCTTTCCATACTTTTGCTTGAAGTAGGGCTTGTGCTTAACGTATCCAACAGGATAAGGGCAAATAAGGACGGAAAGCTTCGAGACAGCGCATATTACAGGAGACAGTAGAACATGTCCGTTAATACGAAAACTCTAAAGATATTAAAATGGATAGTAATAGTATTTGTGATTCTGATGATACCGGTTGTCGTCCTTAAAAAGACGGAGCTTAAAGATGTCAGCGTAGAGCCCGGAAACTGGTACAGTGAAGATGAGATCAGGAATTTTATCTTTAAAGACAACGGTTACAGGAATGCGGTCTATATTTACCTTAAATACAAATACGGTGAGCAGGAGAATATCCCGTTTCTTGAATACATTGATGTCGAGCTTGACGGGATCAACGGATTAAAGCTTACCGCATACGATAAATCCATCATAGGCTGCCTTTCTTATATGAACCAGTATCTGTATTTTGACAACGACGGCGTATTTGTGGAGACCACAAAAGAAAGACTTGATGATGTGCCGTTTGTGACCGGCCTTGATTTTAAGACAATAGATGTCAATAAAAAAATGGACGTCGGCAATGATGATATATATAAGGTCATATTAAATATGGCGCAGCTTATATCTCAGTATGAGATCAAAGTTGATGAGATCAGTTTTGATAAAGACTTCAATGTGATACTGATATGCGACAAGGTTGAGGTAAGACTCGGAAATCATGCTACTTATGACGAACAGATAGCGAAGCTTAAGAACATACTTCCGAAAACAGAGGGTCTTGAAGGCGTTCTACACATGGAGAATTTTTCGGCCGATGACGACTCATTTATATTCAATAAGAAAGAATCTTAATATTTATTAGGGAAATTTGAAAAAAGTCCTTGATATTTTATACAAAAAAAAGTATGATAGTAGAGAATTGTATCATGAACTTAAGACCTGTATGTCTTCCGGAATTGGGAAGAGCACAGTAACAGGCTTAAGATCTGAGTAGGAATATTTCCGAAATATATAAATTGAAATATTAAGTACAGCCGTATAAAAGGAGGATACTACAGTGCTAGAATTAAAGACTAATGAAGGCGAGAACGCTGCTAAGATACTTGTTATAGGTATCGGCGGAGCAGGTAATAATGCAGTTAACAGAATGATCGAAGAGAACATTCAGGGTGTTGAATTTATCTGCATCAATACGGACAAGCAGCATCTGAAATCCTGCAAGGCTCCTAACTGTCTTGCTATAGGTGAGAAGCTTACCAAGGGACTTGGAGCGGGAGCACAGCCTGAGATCGGCGAGAAGGCTGCAGAAGAGAATATAGAGGATATCCAGTCGCTTATAGACGGAGCAGACATGGTTTTCGTAACCTGTGGTATGGGCGGCGGAACAGGAACCGGTGCAGCGCCGGTTGTTGCAAAGCTTGCAAAGGATAAAGGAATCCTTACTGTTGGTATCGTTACTAAGCCTTTCAGCTTTGAAGCTAAGGCAAGAATGAAGAATGCCATCGAAGGCGTTGAGAAGCTTAAGGAAGCAGTTGATACACTTATCGTTATCCCTAATGACAAGCTTCTTCAGATAGTTGACAGAAGAACATCAATGCCGGAAGCTCTTAAGAAGGCTGATGAAGTGCTTCAGCAGGGCGTACAGGGAATCACAGACCTTATCAATGTACCGGGACTTATCAACCTTGACTTTGCGGATGTTAAGACCGTAATGAAGGATAAGGGCGTTGCTCATATAGGTATCGGCGTAGGCGTAGGAGATGACAAGTGCCTTGAGGCTGTTAAGCAGGCTATCGCAAGTCCGCTCCTTGAGACTACTATCCAGGGCGCAAGCCATGTGATCATCAACGTTTCAGGTGATATAAGCCTTATCGAAGCCAATGAAGCTGCTACATATGTTGAAGAACTCGCAGGAGAGGAAGCCAATATCATCTTCGGTGCAATGTATTCTGATGCCAATCCGGATACAGCTTCTATTACAGTTATCGCTACAGGACTTGACGAAGCACCGGGAAGTTCGGCTGCAAAGAAGGATGCCAAAGCAGAAGAACCAAAGAAGACAGTTTCTTCATCAACAACGTCAAGACCGGCTCCTTCATTTCTTTCATCACAGGCGCAGAGACCCTCGTTCATGAAGCCGGCTCCAAAGCCTGAACCGGCAAAGGAAGAGGTACCGACTCTTAATAAAACGGTGATGCCTGAGTTTAAGACCAACAACGAACCGGGCGGGATCAAGATCCCGGAGTTTCTCCAGAAGAACAGAAATAAATAATGATCATTATTGAGCTATAAAGAAAAGACAGGCAGGGAGTTTCCCTGCCTGTTTTGATTTCATCTCCCATACTCGATTTTTTTTATCTGCTTTCTGATTTCGACAGCATTATCCTTCCAATTAAAAATATAATGTTTCAGAGGTTATAAGTAATGGATATATACATAGAATCGGTTTTTATCATCTGTCTGGCCGAAACCTGTATACCGTTAATGCTTATGCAGAAGTTTTGCAGGAGAAGATTCATCGATCCGTTCCCGGCGGCATTGAGCATTTCCGTTCAATACTGTATAGGACTTGTGATGCTTGGAAAGCTGACGTCTGATTTTGTTAACGGTCCGGGATTCGGCAGCCTTAATCTGCTGCTGGGTCTGTCTGTCATGACGGCCAATCTGATCCGCAGGTTAAAACCGTTAAAGCTTTTTGTGTTTTTAGTGCTCTCAGTGATGTGCGGGATATTGACGGGAGGTTTCCTGACCTGCACATATCCGGGATATCTGCTGTTAAAAACAGGTTTTACGTCAGCCGTACTGCTGACGGGAACAGGTTTATATGCATCCCTTGTCACATGCCTTCCGAAGAGCCTGAATAAAGGCCTTAGAGGCCTTGTATTTGTTAAATGCAGACTTGTATACGGTAAGGAATTGATAGAGGTCACAGGCCTTGTAGACAGCGGAAACAGGCTCTATGATCCCGTAAGCCGGAAGGAAGTAAGCGTGATAGAGGCAGGCGCAGTAAGGAATTTAATGGATCTTCCGCCGAGAGGATTGTTCGCCGTATCCTGCAAGAGCATCGGAAGCGAAAATAAGCTTCTGTACGGTCTTACCTTTGATAAACTTATTATTGGAGAAGGTTCGGATAAAGAGGTCATAAATAATGCAAAGATAGCTGTTTATCAGGGGAAGCTTTCAAAAAATGGTGATTTTGAACTGCTGCTTCACGGCAGTTATTTAATAAGGTACGCAGGCCACGGCTTCGCGAAGCGAAATTCTAATGCCGTGGCTCTCAAAAAAAGAGAGGGAGAATGAAAATGATATTGAGTATGCCTTTAGTATTACTGGATCTTGATGAAGAAGGAGAGGTGCATTACATAAGCGGACCGGATGTGCTGCCTGAACCTCTGACAAGGGATCAGGAGACAGAACTTATCGAATGTCTTGGAACTGACGAGGAAGACAAGGCGAAACCTGTTCTTGTTGAGAGAAATCTAAGGCTTGTAGTATACATAGCAAAGAAATTTGAGAATACCGGCGTGATGGTGGAAGATCTCATCTCAATAGGCACAATAGGGCTAATCAAAGCTATAAATACTTTTAAGCCGGATAAGAATATAAAGCTTGCGACTTACGCTTCAAGATGCATAGAGAACGAGATACTGATGTTTCTAAGAAGAAACAGCAGGCATAAGATGGAAGTATCCATTGATGAGCCTCTTAATACGGACTGGGACGGAAACGAACTGCTCTTATCGGATATACTTGGAACGGAAGATGACGTGATATCTAAGGACATAGAGAGCGAGGTGGATCACAGGATCCTTAAGATAGCGTTAAGCAAGCTGGGTGAAAGGGAAAAGCTCATAGTAAAGCTGAGATTCGGTATAGGCACACTGGAAGAAAAGGAAATGACGCAAAAGGAAGTGGCTGACCTTCTCGGCATATCTCAGTCTTACATATCAAGGCTTGAAAAAAAGATCATAAAAAGGCTTAAAAAAGAAATGCTTCGTTACCAGTAAAATAACTTGAAGATTTCCACGGTCAAGGTATAAAAAGCCTCCGAATAGTGAAAAATTATATTATAAAGATTCGGAGGAAAAATAATTATGTCTTCTTACAGGGTAGACCTTTGCGGGTTAAACACATCCAAGCTTCCGCTGCTTAAAGATGATGAGAAGAGGGAACTGTTTATAAAGGCTTCAAAAGGGGATAAGGAAGCCAGAGAGGAACTTATATTCTGCAATCTCAGGCTGGTATTAAGCATCATCCACAAATTCTCGGGTAAGAGCGAAGACATTGACGATCTGTTTCAGATAGGCTGCATAGGTCTGATCAAGGCAATAGATAATTTTGATACTACACAGGATGTTAAGTTTTCAACTTATGCGGTACCCATGATAACCGGCGAGGTTAAAAGATATCTTCGGGATAACAGCGCTATAAGGGTAAGCAGATCGCTTAAGGATGTAGCTTACAAAGCGATATATACAAGAGAAAAAATGATAAAGCAGGGAAATGCCGAACCGGCTATGAGCGAGATAGCGCAGGAGATAGGAGTGGATATAAGCGATGTCGTCATAGCGATGGAAGCCGTGCAAAGTCCGGTAAGCCTTTACGATCCGGTATTTAATGACGGTGGAGATACACTTTATCTGATGGACCAGATAAGTGATAAAAAGAATCTGGAGGAAAACTGGATAGAAAACCTATCTTTAAGGGAAGCGACCAAAGCGCTGCCGGAGAGAGAAAAAGAGATAATCAGGATGAGGTTCTATGACGGAAGAACCCAGATGGAGGTGGCAAAGGAACTGGGAATATCGCAGGCGCAGGTATCAAGACTTGAAAAAAACGCATTGAAGACTATGAAAAACTTTCTGGTTTCATAAAAATCGAGCAGGGGAGATGAGATATCCCCCTGCTCGCCTGCGCCGGGATGCGCCCGGCAACAGCCGGGAATCTTCCTTACGCATCCCGTGTGCATAGAAGAAAGACAGGGCGCTTCCTACAGGAAACGCCCTGCCTTTTTTTTTAGAAAGGAGTGGGTATTGATCACCCGGAGAATAATCAACATATGGTATCGGCAGTTATCGGAGAAGAATAAGTACCTGTGATCTTGTTTCCGTCTTCTTCCCTGAATGCCATGATCTTATATTTATAAGTCTGCATCGGCGTAAGATCGTTGAATACTATAAAGTTATTCTCGGTAGTGCCGGCAGTCTCATACTGATTGGTCATAGGATTGAATACGGCTATCTCATAGCCTGTAGCTTTATTGACCTTAACCCAGTTGAGCTTAACTGAAGTAGGAGTATGGCTGGCCATCATCGCGCCTCTTACAGCCGGAAGATTGGTTCCTACCTTAAGTTCGGCACTCGGAGTTCCTATACATTCTTTTCTGTCTATTATCTTAACGCAGGCAACCTTAAACAAGAACTCATCTCCCGGATTAAGATACTCCAGAGTAAGGGTATTCTTATTGGTGGATTCCAATTCTTCGTATTTGCCGGTCACCGAATTATACTGGTAAACGATGTATCTGTAAGCGTCATTGATCTCATCCCAATAGATCGTTATGCTGTCAGGAGTTGAGTTGAGGCATTTAAGACCTGTGATCACTC
>CACZSY010000118.1 GCA_902783965.1 uncultured Lachnospiraceae bacterium | reverse complement strand
TCATCAATCTGGTCAGCTCTCCTTGCTGCCGGAGTTCCCGTCCTCTTTGAATAGATGAAGGTATATACACCTGAATATCTTACCTGTCTTATCATATCAAGCGTATCTTCAAAATCTTCTTCGGTTTCACCCGGATATCCAACGATGATATCTGTCGTAAGCTCTACATCAGGTATGCGGGTTCTTATCTTTTCAACGAGTTCAAGATAATAGTCTCTTGTATAATGTCTATTCATATCCTTAAGAAGCCTGCTGCTTCCTGTCTGCACCGGCAGATGGATATGATGACAGATCTTAGTTGAATCCGCTATTACATCAATAAGCTCGTCTGAAAGATCCTTCGGATGTGAGGTCATAAATCTGATCCTCTCGATACCGTCTATCTTCTCAACTCTCCTTAAGAGACCTGCAAATGTAATATCTTCCGTAAGATTTTTACCATAGGAATTAACATTTTGTCCGAGAAGCATGATCTCTTTGACGCCGTCTGCCGCAAGCTTTCTGATCTCATTTTCTATATCTGAAGGCTTTCTGCTCCTTTCGCGGCCTCTTACATACGGAACGATGCAGTAGCTGCAGAAATTGTTGCAGCCAAACATGATATTGATACCGCTTTTAAACTTATACTTTCTGACTGACGGAAGATCTTCTACTATAAGATCCGTATCCTTCCAGATATCTATTATCATGGAGTCAGAAGTAAGGCGCAGGTAAAGAAGTTCCGCCGTCTTAAAGATATTATGTGTTCCGAAAATGATATCGACAAATCTGTAGCTTGTCCTTATCTTTTCAACAACTTCAGGTTCCTGCATCATGCAGCCGCACAGAGCGATGATCTTATCCGGATCCTTTAGCTTTTCTTTCTTAAGATGACCGAGTCTTCCGTAAACCTTAAGATTGGCGTTCTCCCTTACGGTACATGTATTATATATGACCATATCGGCTTTGTTCTCATCTTCTTCTACGGCATAACCTATCCTGTCAAGGATACCTTCGATCTTTTCAGAATCCCTCGCATTCATCTGGCAGCCGAAAGTTTTAATGCAGGCAGTAAGCTTTCTGCCTTTTTCAAGGCTTTTAATCTCTATAAGTTTCCTGCATTCTTCTATAAAAAACAACTGTCTGTCCGGTTCTGCGGCAGGCGCTTTTGAAAAATCATTCGTCATAAAAATCTCCATTTACGGTTTTTTCTAACCATTTCCATAAATCATCTTCTATGGTCTTGTCGTCCGTTCCTATAATTCATCTTCTACGGTCTTGTCTGTCCGTTTCCGAAAATAATATATTTGGTAGTTGTAAGTTCTGCCAGACCCATAGGTCCTCTTGCGTGAAGCTTCTGTGTGCTGATTCCTATCTCCGCCCCGAAGCCGAATTCGAATCCGTCGGTAAATCTTGTCGAAGCATTGACATAAACCGCCGCAGAGTCAACAAGCTCATGGAACTTCATTGCGCTCTCATAGTCCTTTGTGATTATCGCTTCCGAATGATGAGTGCTGTATCTGTTGATATGGTCGATAGCCTCGTCAACTCCCGAAACAGTCTTTAATGAGATTATCCTGTCAAGATATTCTTTTCCGAAATCCTCTTCGGTCGCAGGAGTAAGCCCCTCACACACAGCTCTTGCCTCCTCGTCGGCTCTTATCTCAACCTTGTGTCCGTCAAGCACAGCTTTTAATGCCGGAACAAAATCCTTTAAGATCTCCCTGTCGATCACGAGAGATTCACAGGCATTGCAGACTCCAAGTCTCTGTGTCTTCGCGTTTTCGATTATCTTAAGCGCCATCTCAGGATCAGCGGTCTTTTCAACGTAAATATGGCAGTTGCCCTGACCTGTCTGTATAACAGGTATCGTTGAATTATTTATCACCGCATTGATGAGTCCGCCGCCTCCTCTTGGGATCAGTACATCTATGTACTTATTAAGCTTCATCATCTGTGCGGCTGTCTCCTTATCGGTCTTTTCAACCAGAAGGAGCACATCCGGATCAACTCCCTTTGCGCTTATAGCTTCCCTTAAAACTTCTACGATCGCTTTATTGGAATTGATCGCATCACTTCCGCCCCTTAAGATAACCGCATTATTGGTCTTAAAGCAGAGGGCAAATGCATCCGCTGTAACATTAGGTCTTGATTCATAGATAATACCGATAACGCCGATAGGAACTCTCTTTTTTCCGACAACAAGTCCGTTAGGTCTTGTCTCCATTGAAAGAACCTCTCCCGTAACGTCTTTAAGTTCTGCTACCTGGCGAAGCCCGACTGCCATCTGTTCGATACGCTTTTCGTTAAGCACGAGTCTGTCCACAAGGCCTTCGCTCACATTTTTCTCTTTTGCAGCTATAACGTCCTTTTCATTAGCTTCTATAAGCTTTGCCGCGTTTTCCACCAGCATATCTGCCGCAAAGTTTAAGACCTCATTCTTCTTTAAAGTCTTAACCTTCATAAGATCTGCCGCTGCAGCTTTAGATCTTGCTCCTATTTCCTCTATGTATCCCATATTCCAATTCTCCTTTCGGGTTTCTGTGATCCTTTATTATCTTTTATTATTGCTTCGCCCGTCTTATGATTCTTCCGGGGGTAATGATCATATCCATGCTGACATCATGTTCATTGACATTAAGTCCGCTTTTGATCTGAAATTCATATGCCAGGGCGATCTTCGTTAAAAATGATCTCTCTGCCAGATATCTGTCGTAATATCCTCTGCCGTATCCCAGCCTGTTCCCGTTTTCGTCGAATACGGTTCCCGGACAGATGCATATGCATTTTTTAAACTCTCCGGCGCCTGCCGTAAATGAATCCTCCGATATCTCAGGCTCCGATATCCCCATATGACAGCTCTTAAGCTGATCTGACGAAGTTATCCTGTAAAACTCCATATTTTCCCTGTCCAGCACCCTGGGGAAGAACACAGCCTTGCCCAGTCGTCCCGCCGCTTCAAATATCTCGCCTGTAAGCACTTCTCCGTTGGCGGCGCTGTACAGAAGAACGGAATCCGCGTCTGTGAACTCATCGGTTTTGATCAGTCTTTCATATATCTTTCGGGATTCCTTTTCCGTCTCCTCGAAAACAAGGCCTTTCCTTTTCAGAATGCAGTATTTTCTTAATTCATCATTGATCATATATAATTACTTTCTTTTTCTTTTAAGGCTTGTCAACGGTACCACTGTACCGTCTTCCTTAACCACATCTATCTGTTCAAGGTCGGCTTTAAGACTTGCCCTTATCGCCGCAAGATACTCAGACCTTAGATTTGCCTGCTCAATTTTCTCTTCGGGAGTCAGTTCTTTTTTATGATAGAGTTCATTTATCCTTGCAATCTTTTTCTCATCCATATCTTATCCTTCCGGTGCCGTAATGCTTTTACTGCATGACAGCTTCTGTCTCCGAAAGATCAATCCTCCCTTCCGGTGTTAAGATATCTTAACAGATCAAAATTCTTAACAGCGTGAGCAACAAAAAGGGTACCGACATTATCTCCTCTAAGCACCGATTCTATTATCTCCATATCGTTTCCACTGGCTATGACCATATTGGCTCCGGAATCCGTTGCTATCTTGGCAGCGGCTATCTTTGCCGACATTCCTCCGGTGCCCACCGAGCTGCTCGTATTCTTGCCCATCTCATAAATGCTCTTATCAAATGTATCTACAAGCTCTATCAGCCTCGCGTCCGGACTGGTGTGCGGATCATCGGTATACATTCCTTCTATATCCGATAAAAGGATAAGAAGATCCGCATTGATAAGCGCGCAAACAAGTGCCGACAGCGAATCGTTATCACCGAATTCAAGCTCATCTGTCGCAACGGTATCATTTTCGTTAACTATCGGAATAACGCCCATAGATATCAGTTCATTAAATGTATTTCTAGCATTATATCTGTTAAGATCATTTATCATAGTATATTTCGTCATAAGTATCTGCGCAGGAATCTGATTATATTCCGCGAATAACTTCTGATATACCATCATAAGCCTTGACTGTCCGACTGCGGCGCACGCCTGCTTGATCGTCTTTTCATATGGTCTGGTCTTAAAACCAAGAGCCTTTCTTCCGACATTTATCGCTCCCGAAGAAACAAGCACAACTTCCTTCCCCTGGTTGCGGAGATCTGTGAGTATCCTTACAAGCTTCTCCAGCTTAACAAGATTAAGACCCCCCGTTTCCTGATGTGTTATGGTCGATGTTCCGATCTTGATTACAATTCTCTTAGCATCTCTGAGATTACTTCTATAATCCTTCATGCCTGTCGCTCCTTTTATATATTTAATTTCCTATTCTAGCATGCTTTAAACTTTCCTGCAATCGCTTCCGCAACTTTTATTCCATCCATCGCGGCAGACATTATACCGCCCGCATATCCCGCGCCCTCTCCGCAGGGATATATCCCTTCGTAGCATTCATGACCTGCAGCGTCGTTTTCCGCTTTCAATGCTTCCAAGCTCTCCTCGTCCCTTACTATCCTTACCGGAGATGAAGTCCTTGATTCAACCGCGTACAGCAGCGAGTCTGAGTCTGCAAATCCATGTATCTTTTTATCAAATGCCTGTACCGCTTCTTTAATGTCATCACAGATATAATCCGGAAGGCATTTGTTGATATCCGCGCTTTTACAGCCTCCCAGCACAGAAGGATTTAACTTAAATATCCCATCGCCGGTCTTTTTATCAAGAAAATCCCTGAAGGTCTGAACAGGAACCTTCCCTCCGCCTTCAAGGAACGCCGCTTTTTCAAGCCTTTCCTGAAACTCGATCCCGCTTAACGGACCGCTGCCGCCGAAATCCTTTTCATCAACCGTAACTATAACCGCACTGTTGGCATTTTCCGCATCACGCTTGTAATTACTCATCCCGTTGACCGCGCACATGCCCTTTACGGAAGAAGCATTTACCACAGATCCGCCCGGACACATGCAGAAAGTATATACCCCTCTGCCGTCTTTAGCCGTATATGTAAGTTTATAGGAGGCAGCCGGAAGTCTCAGATAATCTTCCCCATACTGCGCCCTTCCTATCATTTCCTGCTTATGTTCTATCCTGACGCCGACTGCGAAGGCTTTAGGTTTCATATCAAATCCTTTGTCGTAAAGCATTCTGAAAGTATCCCTGCTGCTGTGTCCTATGGCAAGGACCAGCGCGTCGCATTTTACATCTTCATACACTGTTGCGTTCTTAACACCGTCTGTGTTGGCGGTCATGTCTTTTCCCACGCGAACAGTCTTTATCCCTGTAAGCCTGCCGTTATCAGTTATCACCTCGCAGACTTTCACACCGAATCTTATATCCGCTCCCATCTCGATCAGTTTCTTTCGCATATTTACGATAACAGTTCTCAACCTGTCCGTTCCGATATGCGGTTTTGCAAGATAACCGATGTCTTCCGGTGCGCCATTCTCAATAAATGTCTTTAAAACAAAGCTCTGGCGAAGGCTTTTATCCTTTACCAGAGTATTCAGCTTGCCGTCCGAAAAGGTTCCCGCTCCTCCTTCGCCAAACTGTATATTGCAATGTTCGTCAAGCTCTTTTCCCGAGAAAAAATCTTCAACCTTCTTTATTCTCTCTTCCATGCACTGCCCCTGTTCGAGCACTACCGGTCTGTATCCGTTGAGAGCCAGCATGTAAGCGCAGAACAATCCTGCCGGACCCATACCGACTATGACGATCCCGTTCTCTAAAGGCTTAAGACCCTGATCTGTAAATTTGTATTCCCTCTCTTCATAACTGTGGATATCCAAAGCAGATTTATACTTAAGAATATTGTTCTCCTTATTTTTATCCAAAGAAAAAACCACTGAATATGTATAATAGATCTCATTTTTCCTCGCGTCAACAGACTTTCTTATTATCCTGAAGTCCCTGATCATATCCGCGCTCTGAAGCCTTAGTTTCCTGGTGAGTTTTTCCTTAAGACTGATGACCTCATCCTTTTCTTCGTCGATATTTAATTTTATCTGATTTATCTTTAACATTTTTTCTCCAAATATTCTATAATGACTTTCCAACGGATCTACGACGACTTTCCCGCCACATATCCGCTCGACCACGCCCATTGCAGATTATAGCCTCCGCACCTTCCGTCGACATCCACTATCTCACCCGCAAAATACAGACCTCTGTGAAGCTTTGACTCCATAGTCTCCGGATATATCTCGCTTACGTCAACTCCGCCCGTGCATATCTGACAGTCTTCAAAATCTCCTGTGCCTGTCACCTCCAGCTCAAAGCTTTTAAGCATACCCGCCAGCTTTGCAGCATCCGCAAGCTTCATGTCCTTTGCGATGTAGGCCGCAAGCTTTTCATTCAAAAGACCGATAAGTATCCTGTGTGTTTTCACGGATATCTCCTGTGTCCTTCTTAAGAGCTCATTCTTAAGTTCCTCTTTCCTCATGTCCGGGAAAAAATCGATATAAAGTTTTCTTCCTTCAAACAAAGAACTTAACTGCATCACAGGTATTCCCGAAACACTGTCTTCAAGAAAAATTATCTCGCCCGTTTCTATATCTATTCCGTTGGCGCTTACCGACGCGATGCATCTTACGCCCTTTAATTCTTTTATATTTTCTTTTATGTAAAGTCTTGTTAATCCCGGTTTGACCTTTATTATCTTATGACCGAAGCTTTTAGCTATATCATATCCGAAACCGGTGCTTCCAAGACTCTTTACGGCTTTTCCTCCCGTGGCTACAATGAGCTTATCGCAGGAATAGCTTTCGTTACCGCACATCACATTAAATCCGTTATCTTTAACGGCAACGGAAGTCACTTTCCTTTCATATTCGATGGTAACAGCCTTTCTGTAAAGCAGCGCCGTCAACGCATCCCTTACAGCTTTAGCCTGAAAGGAATAAGGATAACACATGCCCTCCCTGACGCGGCATTTTATCCCAGCTTTTTCAAAGAAGGCAATCGTATCCCTGTTATTAAATCTGTTATATACTTTCATGGCAAAGTCGGAATTTCCATGAAAATCCGACTCTGCAACGTTCGTATTGGTAAAATTGCATTTTCCGTTTCCGGTAGCAAGTATCTTCTTTCCGGCTTCCGGCAGCTGTTCCAAAACAAGAACTTCATTATTCCCGGACGCCGCCGCGGCAGCCATCATTCCCGATGCTCCCGCTCCGATCACTATGACTTTTCCCATCTGTTTTCCGACTTTCTGTATTTTTGCTGTTTTCTGCGACCTGATCTTTGCCCGCTCCTGCCTTCTCAGCTGTTTGAGCCAATTGCGTTTACGAACCTGCCGCCGCACATTTTTAATTGCAGCCGTCATTACAACGCCGGTGGCGTTCATGGATCTTCATCAGCTCGTATAGCTTTCAAGCACAGAATAAAGCTTGTCCAGATCATCTACATAGAATCCCTCGTCAAGCCTGCTTGCCTCTGAAGGCTTAAGATCTTTGGTATTGATATAGGTATCCTCGAAGACTGTTTTCTTATCCGGATAGTATACTATAACTATACCGTTTTCAGATTTTAGATAATAACTTCCTGCATTATCCTCAACAATGCTGCCGCCTTCTTCGGCTTTATTGGTATTTACCACTTCCGGAGTCCTGTCTTTCTTTCTTGACTCCAGATAACTGAAATAATATATAACCGTACATATGATAAGAAGTACAGCAAATGTGGTGGTTACGATCGCATAGTATCTTTTCACCTTTATTTCCTCCCCGCGATGTTCTTAGTTTTTCTTAAGCAACGATAGATCCCCGTCATTTAAGATGACCGAGGGATCTTCACAACTTATCATCTTGTATTGTCTCCAATCGGGAAGGAAATATTCTTTATAACAGTCTGACTTTCTTTAATAATCTTACCAGCTTTGCGCCCTTCGGCATTTCCATGAGTTCTTCCTCATTTACAGCCTTTAAAACAACAAGCCCGGCGAAATATATGATCACCGCAAGCAGCATCGCAGGTAAAAATGATCTTGCATTGCTCTTTGATATCTTGAATAAAAGTCCGTAGAACAATATTGATATAAAACCCATTATGCCCGCGCTTAAAAACGGCAGGATAAATGTCCTGTAAACTTCCTGTCTGTATTCGACCAGTCTTCCTATAGTTATCCAGTTGAGCACGCATACGATGAACGGAAATATAAGATTTCCCGCTACCAGCGAATAGATCCCGCAGTTGCCAAGAAGCATGAAGACCACCACAACAATATGTACCGCAAGAGCCACAGCCGAATGGATCACCGGAATGTTCATCTTGCCTATTCCCTGAAGGACGGCGTTGGAAATAGTTGAAAGAGCATAGAACACAACCGCCAGCGCGCCGATCACCATAAGTTTTGAAGCAAGCCTTGTTGATTCATATCCGGCGCTTGAAAAGAGCAGCTGCATTATCTGCGGAGCGAATACCGCAAGTCCCACTGCGCACGGGATGGCGATTATCATATTGAATTTGATCGTTGCCTTTATCTTATCCCTAACTTCGGAACCGTCATTTCTTCCCATTGCCATGACTATCGCAGGCACCATGGAAGCTCCCAGCGCCGAAGCTATGGCAACCGGAACATTGCTGAGAAGAAGATATTTTCCCGAATATATTCCAAGAAGAACATTTCTTGCCTCTTCCGTATATCCTTTGGACGCCATTATCTTACCGAATAGTCCGTTGTCTACGATACCGCTGATCTGGTATACAGTCTGGCTTAACACTATAGGAAATGATGTAAAAAATATCAGCTTGAATATATCGAACGGCGCTTCTTCCTGCGAAACGGTATCTCTTCTCATCTGCCTTAGGATAAGCGGACGGTTAATAAAATATACCAGCAGCAGGAAAAGGAATCCGGCCGCGGCTCCGCAGGTCGTACCGAGAGTTCCGCCCGCGGCTCCGTAAGAAGCTATGTCTGCGGACGCGCTGTGAGCCGCCATAAGTGAACCGGCTGCGACCACGCTGACAATTGCGTTCACTATCTGCTCGACTATCTGTGATACCGAAGTCGGTATCATTGTATTTTTCCCCTGAAAATAACCTCTGATAACACCCATTACTGCGCAGAGAAATATCGTCGGTGAAAGTACCCTTAAAGGAAGGGCGCTCTTAGGTGAAGCAAAAAATGTTTCTGCAAAGAATCCGGCGCCGGCAAATATGATAACAGCCATGATGAATCCCGATATCATACCGAAGATCAACGCGCCTTTAAATAATCTGTGCGAGTTTTTGTATTCTTTCTTGACACACTTTGCGGCCACAAGCCTTGAAACAGCCAGCGGAAGGCTGTAAGAAGACAGGATCAGCGCAATATTATAGATGGAATAAGCTACATTATAGTAGCCTATTCCTTCATCTCCAATTATATTGGTCATCGGTATCCTGTAGATAAGTCCGATGAGTCTGCTTATTATTGATGCCGCTGCAAGTATGGAACCCTGCACCAGAAAATTGTTCTTCTTAGTTCTTCCCATTTTTTATCTCCGGATCATAACTTATATGTCATTACTTTCTGGTCATTCAAACTTTGTTCCGTCAACCAGCGTATCAGGTACGACCATTATAAATGTCTTTCCCCTGTTGATATGCAGGAGATTTCCGTCCTTGTCAAGGAACTGCATGGTATTGGCTTTTTCATTTTTCTTCCATGTGATCGGTACGCTTGTTCCGTTGGTTACAAAATAACCCTTTCCGGTATTATCTTCGATCTCCATGTCCTGACGGCCGTAATCATCCATCTTATTCTCAATTACATACATAATGAGGACATTCTTGAATTTCAGCTGTGTTCCGGTTACCTTATCGATATGAGGACCGCCGAACTGGTATCTGTAATACAGCCCGTCCTCCTTCTTATAGACAAAGTACGGAGATGTATATCCCGACATCTTGACTGTTACTTTATTGGCTTCTCTGCCGCCTTCAGGAGTGGTGTTCTCATCATAGAAAGTCCAGTGATTGTCGGTCTTTCCCTGAAAATCGGTCCTGAATCCTTTCTTAGCGATGGCCTTATCGAGATGTTCCCTTGTAGTAAAGCAGTTATGAGGCCTCTTAATGGATTTATCCTGGAACATCATTATCGTACCAATACCGGTAACGCCGTTCATGTAATCCATCTTAAGC
>CACZSY010000117.1 GCA_902783965.1 uncultured Lachnospiraceae bacterium | reverse complement strand
TATAAAACGGATTGCTTCGCAATCCTGACAGGTACTGGGCTTGAACCCAGCACCTGTCAGAGAGTCACCCACCGCCCAAAGGGCAGCGGGTTTTCTCTTCGTTTTATAAATAAGCGCCCGCTTTTGATGGGAAACACTATAAATAAACGCTTGCTTATGGTGGGAAACACTATAAATCAGCGCTTGCTTATGACGAAAGACGCTATTTGAACATTATATACTTTTCTTGCCTGATTTGCAAGCAAAAGGTTTATTGCGCCGGGCGTGTACATAAAAGAAAGCAGGGCAGATTTCCTCTGCCCTGCTCAATCTCAGTCCGGGGGACGCCCCGACCGGGTTAGTATGTTCATTTACTTTTACTGTACTATGTCATTATCATCAAATCTGTCTCCGCACTGTGGACAGAACTTAGGAGGGTTAGACTTATCAGCCGGTTCCCATCCGCACTTGTCGCATTTATAAACCTTTGCTCCCGCAGGCTTCGGTTTACCGCATTCCTGACAGAATTTGCCTTTATTGCTTGCTCCGCACTCACACTTCCAGCTGAACGGATCGGCTGCCGGTGCCGGCTTTGGCTTTCCGCACTCAAGACAGAACTTGCCGGTATTGGTCGTTCCGCATTCGCAGGTCCATGAATCCGCTGCCGGTGCTGCCGCACCGCCGCCCATCGGCTGCTGTGGCTGCTGTGCCTGCTGCATCTGCTGCATCTGCTGATTCATCATCATGTTATTCTGCTGAGCCTGTGCCATTCCTGCCATCATATTGCCGCCGACTCCGGCTGCCATATTAAGACCTGCAAAGCCCATCATTGCTCCGCCCTTGTTTCCTGCTGCGGTCTTCATAGCTTCAGCCTGTGCCTGTGCCATCATACCTAATGAGATGTTAGGGTCAGACATAGCTGCGTATTCCTGGAACTTATTGAATCTTGCCTGTGATGCAGGATCCATATCTATTGTTTCAAAGTTAAATGTTACAAGCTCGATACCTCTTCTGTTAACCCATTCTTCAGCCAGCTGCTTATTGAGTTCCTCAACAACCTCGTCTCCTGCGCCTGTAAGCTGCATCAGGTCATATCCCTTCATTGACATTGCAGAAATTGCTTTCTGGAACTTGCCCTGGATATTGGACTTAAATACTTTATCAATCTTTTCCGTAGTATAGTCCTCGGTAATGTTGCCGCAGACATTAGTATAGAAAAGGATAGGATCCGCAAGTCTGTAAGAATACATAGCCCTGCATCTGATATTAACGGTAAAGCTCTTCTTTGTAGCGATATCCGTCATCTGATAAGGAATAAGTCCGTTGGTTCCGAACGGCTTATCATAGAATTCCTTGGTATTGAAATAGTAAACTCTCTGCTCCTTAGGAATCTCTCCGCCTGCCGCGAATCTTCTTCCGAACGCCTTAAATGAATCCTTGATCCCTTTTCCCAATGAACCGCAGAAAATACTCGGTTCCGTAGAAGCATCATAAATATATTCTCCCGCTTCGGCACAGACTTCACTGATCTTACCCTGATCAACGATGAGCGCGCACTGTCCTTCATTGACTACGATCCTGGAACCGTTGGAAATAATGTTGTCATTTCCCTTGTTATTTCCTGAACGATCTCTCTTTTTTCCTCTTACGACAATAGTCTCGGTGTCTAATGTTTCACAATAGAACATCTCCAGCCACTGATCTGCAAGTGTAGACTTTGCCGCACTTCCTAATGCTCTAAATAATCCCATAGTTTTCTCCTTTCGGTCAGTACTTAATACTATAGAATATTTTACAACTATTTAAGGTTTCATGTCAAGAAACATTGAAACTGTTAATCTCTTATTAATCTGTCCTTGCCTTTCCGAAATGGAATACAACCACCGTTCCCGGACCCGTATGTGAACCTATTACGGTTCCGATGCTGAATATTCTCGTTTTACCCTTAAGCGCCGGAAATCTGTCCTCGACCTCAGTCTGAAGCTCCTTCGCATCTTCAATGCAGTCCGAATGAGCTATATAGCATTTGCCGTCGTAAGCCGTACCGTTCTCACAGCTTTCCTCCATCTTATCAACAAGCGCCTTTATAGCTTTCTTCTTTCCTCTTATCTTGTCAAACGGAGCAAGTTTTCCGTTAACATCAACTCTTATAAGCGGACAAATATTAAGAAGATTACCCATGAGCATTGAAGTTGCGGAAATTCTTCCACCCCTGTAAAGATGAGTAAGGTCTCCTGTCATGACCCAGTGATTGACCTTAAGCCTGTTCTCCATAACCCATGCATAAAGCTCATCAATGCCCATGCCGGCATCCTTAAGGTCCTTAGCGGCGTCCATGAGCAGACCATAACCGGTGGATGCATCCAGGGAATCTATCACCAATATCTTTCTTTCCGGATATTTTTCTTTCAGATCGTCAGCCGCGATCACCGCACTGTTGTATGTTCCGGAAATACCCGAAGACAACGTAATATGCAGAACGTCCATACCCTTCTTAAGATACTCTTCAAAAAGCTCAGTGTATTTTTCAACATTGACCTGCGAAGTAGTAGGCTTAGCGCCGTCTCTTATCGCTTTATAAAAATCATCTATCGGATAGGCTATTCCGTCATCCTCATAGTCTTTTCCGTCCATATTAAAAGTAAATCTCGCAAACGGGATGCCCCTCTGATCCATATGATCCTTGCCAAGATCCGCCGTTGAACTGCAGCTTAAAATATAATCCGCCATAAAAAAACCTCCGTAAACCATCTCGCTCTATGTAGTATTAAAAACCACATGTAACAAATTTATTGTTTTATTCTATGTTATTTTATACCACATATTCGTATCTGTAAAGAGGAAAATTCAAGAACGCCATCGGCGTAAAAATTCAAGAACGCCATCGGCGTTCTTGGAGGGAGAGTCTCAATTGACCGACAAGATGAAAAGCCGTACATGTGAAAAAAATCAACGTTTCACATGTACGGCCATCAGGGGATCCGCAGATACTTACTGTACGCTGTCGCATCTTCCAACAAAGAACGGAATGCCGTTTTCACAGTCAACAAGCATATATACAAACGGTCTGTCAAGTATTACATATTTACTCATCATAACCGCGTTATCTCTCGCTATTATCGCTGTTACAGCCGCTGCCTTCGTACCTTTCTCATCAAGCTTCATATATGTTTTATGAATAACTTTATCGATAAATACTCCGCCGCCTTCATACATATTGGTAAAATCAGCTTTACCCGGATCAAACGCTTCCTCTACGCCCATTTCTGCCAAAAAGCCCTGAAGCTCTGCCTTAAAAGAAACTTCAAACTCAGGTATCGCGCATTGAACGCTTTCTCTATCCGGATCCTGAAGCATCTTAAAAAGCTTTTCACCGTCAAGACCTGCGATATAATCATCAAGTTTTGTTCCTTCCTTAGGAAGAAGTGCGGCAAACGCATATTTTCCACCCTTGTAATACTTCATGAATCCCTTTGCATTCTCGTCTTCGAGATATACGGATTCTTCCGAATACATCATTTTCGTCTTCTTTACTGAACCGTCTTCAAGCTTAAACTCAGCGTCATGTATCTGTGACTCTTCATAAGGATCTTCCCATTTCGCGTCAAATGCAACAGCGTTTACAAGACACATGAGCGCGTCAGGCATCGGGTATTCAAGGATCTTTTCTATCATGCCCTCTGTTTTCTCTTTAACCCAGTCATTTATAAAATGGATATCGTTAAAATCAATTCCGTATATCTGCGCGCTGTAGTAATCTGCGGCGCAATGAAGGAATGAATCCAAAGGCTTTCTGTCACTTCTTAAGTTGTTGATCCAGATCGAGTTGGC
>CACZSY010000116.1 GCA_902783965.1 uncultured Lachnospiraceae bacterium | reverse complement strand
CTCGTTAGCCAGCTTCTCTTCCATGGTCTTCTCGCCTCTTTTACGAGAGAACATAGTCAGCCATCTGAGTGCAAGAGCCTGTCTTCTGTCAGGTCTTACCTCGATAGGAACCTGATAAGTTGCACCACCGATACGTCTGGCTTTTACTTCGAGAACAGGCATGATATTGTTCATTGCCTCATCGAATACTTCTAAAGCATCCTTACCGCTCTTTGCAGCGATTCTCTCAAAAGCGCCGTAAACGATCTTCTGGGCTACGCCCTTCTTGCCATCTAACATAATGTTGTTGATAAGCTTGGTAACAACTTTGCTGTTGTATAACGGATCTGCTAATACATCTCTTTTCTGTATATGTCCTTTACGTGGCACGTCGCTTCCCTCCTTAATATTTCCCATAACGGGATTGATTAATTCTCAGGTACTCACAAAATTTCATCACCGCCCTGCGGCTTCAAATGTGTTCGTGTCCGGTTAATTTCAATTATACCTGCAATCCACAAGGTTAAATAATATCATTACTCCGACACTGTTCATGACAAAATTTTAATGATCTACTACAATTACAACAATTAAAAAATTTCTCTAAGACTTACTTCTTGGCGTCTTTAGGTCTCTTTGCACCATACTTTGAACGTGCCTGTTTTCTCTTGGCAACGCCTGCGGTATCCTGTGTACCTCTGATGATGTGATACCTTGTACCTGGTAAGTCCTTAACTCTTCCGCCTCTTATAAGAACAAAGCTGTGTTCCTGTAAGTTATGACCTTCGCCCGGGATGTAGCTTGTAACTTCGATACCGTTTGAAAGACGAACTCTGGCGATCTTTCTAAGAGCTGAGTTAGGCTTCTTAGGTGTAGCTGTTCTTACTGCTGTACAAACGCCCTTCTTCTGTGGAGAAGATGTGTTGTTTGTCTTCTTTCTAAGTGAGTTATAGCTCTTACCGAGTGCAGGAGCTGTAGACTTCTTAGCTACTACCTTTCTGCCGTTCTTAACTAATTGGTTAAAAGTAGGCATTCTCTTTTTCACCTCCTGGAATAATGATATTGTGGTTTGCTGCCATGCATATCGCCGCGCTTTGCCGTTTTGAGGTTTTACTGCCTCTTCCGAACGCTATAAATGTGCATGGAAAATATGCGTACAAAACGCATGTACTTTTCAATTATAAGACGGCTCAAAACAAATGTCAAGAGTTAATTTTCCCAAATTTATCACCACATACAGTTGATCTTAACAAGTAATAAACCGGCTCCCGCGCGCATAGTAAAAAGAAGTCCGCCGCTGCCGGCAGACTTCTCTTTTATCTATTTTTCTCAATGCTATAGAACCTTTTCGCTCCCGCGATAATCACTCTCAGCATTATTCCTCAGAATCCTCATCGTACTCTACCTCAGAGTCTTCGTCATCTTATTCCTCAGAATCCTCGTCATCCTCTTCCTCAGAGTCTTCATCGTACTCTTCCTCAGAGTCTTCGTCGTACTCTTCCTCAGAGTCCTCGTCATACTCTTCCTCAGAATCCTCATCGTACTCTTCTTCCGAGTCTTCATCGTACTCTTCCTCAGAGTCCTCATCGTACTCTTCTTCCGAGTCTTCATCGTACTCTTCCTCAGAGTCCTCGTCGTATTCTTCTTCTGACTCATAATCCAGGGAATCTATCTCTTCCTCTTCGCCCTCTCCGGCGCTTTCCGAACTGTACACAAGCTCGGTCTCAGGAAGTCCGCTTTCCTCTTCAAATTCTTCATCATCTTTCTGCTTTCCGGCATTTATAACATCATCGAATTCATCGCTGTTAAGTCTTACATTACTGTATCTCTTGATACCTGTTCCGGCAGGTATGAGCTTACCGATGATAACATTTTCCTTAAGACCGATGAGTTCATCAACCTTACCGCGGATGGCGGCTTCGGTAAGAACCTTGGTGGTCTCCTGGAAGGATGCGGCTGAAAGGAATGAATCTGTTGCAAGTGAAGCCTTGGTGATACCGAGCATTACCTGCTTTCCTTCTGCCGGAGTCTTTCCTTCTTCAGCAAGCTTCTCATTGATCTCCTCATAATCAAGGACATCGATAAGGGTTCCCGGAAGGATATCCGTATCTCCGCTTTCCTCAACTCTTACCTTCTTAAGCATCTGTCTTACGATGATCTCTATATGTTTATCGTTGATCTCAACACCCTGGAGTCTGTAAACTCTCTGAACTTCGCGGAGCATGTAATCCTGTACCGAACGGATACCTTTGATCTTCAGGATATCATGTGGATTAACGCTACCTTCTGTAAGTTCGTCTCCGGCTTCGATCACCTGACCCTCAAGAACCTTGATCCTTGAACCGTAAGGGATAAGATATGCCTTAGACTCCATTGTCTCTTCATTGGTTACGATAACTTCTCTCTTCTTCTTGGTATCGTTTAATGATACCCTCCCGCCGAACTCCGCGATGATCGCAAGTCCCTTAGGCTTTCTTGCCTCGAAGAGCTCTTCAACTCTAGGAAGACCCTGTGTGATATCGTCACCCGCAACACCACCGGTATGGAAGGTACGCATCGTAAGCTGTGTACCAGGCTCACCGATAGACTGTGCAGCTATGATACCTACGGCCTCGCCGACCTGTACAGGCTCGCCGGTCGCCATGTTGGCGCCGTAGCACTTAGCGCAGACACCGATATGCGATTTACATGTAAGAAGAGTTCTTATCTTAACTTTAGCTTTATTTCCTGCTTCTACGATCTCTTTCTTGGCTACGATCCTTGCAGCTCTCTTAGGAGTGATCATATGATTTCTCTTAACGATAAGATCACCGTTGTCATCATAGATCGATTCGCATGCGTATCTTCCGGTAATTCTCTCCTGAAGAGTCTCGATAACTTCCTTGCCGTCAGAGAATGCGGAAATCTCCATTCCCGGTATCTCATCCTTGCCTGCGCAGCAGTCTGTATCCCTGATGATAAGATCCTGTGATACGTCTACAAGTCTTCTTGTAAGGTAACCACTGTCGGCGGTACGAAGAGCCGTATCGGAAAGACCTTTTCTTGCACCGTGAGCTGAAATAAAGTATTCCAGAACGTCAAGACCTTCACGGAAGTTTGACTTGATAGGGAGCTCGATGGTACGTCCGGATGTATCGGCCATAAGGCCACGCATACCGGCCAGCTGTTTGATCTGTTTCTCGGAACCACGGGCACCTGAGTCAGCCATCATGAAGATGTTGTTGTATTTGTCAAGACCGTCAAGAAGGTCTCTTGTTATCTCATTATCGGCTTCGTTCCATGTCTCGATGACCGCTTTGTATCTTTCCTCGTCAGTCATGAGACCTCTTCTGAAGTTTCTTGAGATCCTGTCTACTGTAGCTTCCGCGTCAGCGATAACCTGCTTCTTGGCAGCAGGAACCGACATATCCGAAATGGAAACGGTGATAGCCGCGCGGGTAGAGTATTTATAACCTATAGCCTTGATGCCGTCAAGCGTCTCGGCTGTCTTGGTAGCTCCATGTGTATTGATACATTTTTCAAGTATCTGCTTTAACTGCTTCCTTCCTACATGGAAATCGATCTCAGGAAGAAGAGCCTGATCGCGGTCTGTTCTGTCAACATATCCGAGATCCTGAGGAACAACCTCGTTAAAGAGCATTCTTCCGAGAGTTGTCTTGATAACAGAGCTGATCTCCTCGCCCTCGAACACGCCTTTAACTTTAACAAATATATCCTGATGAAGTGAGATCACTCCATTCTCATATGCAACGATCGCCTGGTTAACGCTGTCAAAATGATGTCCGAAAAGATCCTCGAAGCTGCATACTACGATTCGGTTTCTCTTTCTGTCAACGCAGACACGTATGATGGTCTCCTTTTCAAGCGCAGGAGAAGGAACTTCCGTTCCGTCGGCAAGAGCCTTGGCCTTCTTATCCTGATAATCATAATAAGCCTGCTCCGCCTCTTCGATCGAATCAAATTCCGCTGCGATCTGCGCAACCTTCTCCGGATCATTGTCATAGTTGGCGTATCTCTTCATCGTCAGATAGTAGATACCAAGCACCATATCCTGTGAAGGAACAGCAACAGGTCCTCCGTCTGAAGGCTTTAAGAGGTTGTTAGGCGAAAGGAGAAGGAATCTGCACTCTGCCTGTGCCTCAACCGAAAGCGGAAGATGAACAGCCATCTGGTCACCGTCGAAGTCGGCGTTAAATGCCGTACAAACCAGTGGGTGAAGCTTGATAGCCTTACCTTCGACAAGGATCGGCTCGAACGCCTGGATACCAAGTCTGTGAAGTGTCGGTGCACGGTTAAGCATTACCGGATGCTCTTTGATAACGTCCTCAAGAACATCCCAGACCGCAGTCTCAAGTCTTTCAACCATCTTCTTGGCTGATTTGATATTGTGGGCGGTGCCTCTCTCAACGAGTTCCTTCATAACAAACGGCTTAAAGAGCTCGATTGCCATTTCCTTAGGAAGACCGCACTGATATATCTTAAGTTCAGGACCTACGACGATAACCGAACGTCCCGAATAGTCAACACGCTTACCGAGAAGGTTCTGACGGAAACGTCCCTGCTTACCTTTAAGCATGTCTGAAAGGGATTTGAGGGCTCTGTTGCCGGGACCCGTAACAGGTCTTCCCCTTCTTCCGTTATCTATGAGGGCGTCAACCGCCTCCTGAAGCATTCTCTTCTCGTTCCTGACGATGATATCAGGAGCTCCGAGATCGAGAAGTCTCTTTAATCTGTTATTTCTGTTGATGATCCTTCTGTAAAGATCATTCATGTCCGAGGTTGCGAAACGTCCGCCGTCAAGCTGTACCATAGGTCTGATATCCGGAGGGATAACCGGGATGACGTTAAGGATCATCCACTCAGGTCTGTTGCCCGACTCCCTGAAAGCCTCAACAACTTCAAGTCTCTTGATGATACGCGCTCTCTTCTGTCCTGAAGCGTCCTCAAGCTCCGCATTGAGCTCTTCCGCATCCTTATCAAGATCGATAGCCTTTAAGAGTTCCTGAATAGCCTCTGCGCCCATTCCAACTCTGAAAGAGCCGCTGCCGTATTTTTCTACAGCGTCATTATATTCTTTCTCATTGAGCACCTGCTTTAAGGCAAGATCCGTCTCACCCGGATCAAGCACGATAAATGCGGCAAAATAAAGCACTTTTTCGAGAGTTCTCGGAGAAATGTCGAGTATAAGTCCCATACGGCTCGGTATTCCCTTGAAATACCAGATGTGGGAAACAGGAGCGGCCAGCTCGATATGTCCCATTCTCTCTCTTCTTACGGTCGCCTTGGTAACCTCAACGCCGCATCTGTCGCAAACGATGCCCTTATATCTGATCTTCTTATACTTACCGCAGTGACATTCCCAGTCCTTGCTCGGTCCGAAGATCTTCTCACAGAAAAGACCGTCCTTCTCAGGCTTGAGCGTTCTGTAGTTGATGGTCTCAGGCTTTTTAACCTCGCCTCTTGACCACTCTCTGATCTTTTCAGGTGAAGCAAGACCGATCTTTATCTTGTCATAATTTAATTCCGTAACATTTTCTTTAACCGTCTCTGACATCTTAAGGCGCTCCCTTCCTATTCGTTCATATCTTCAATTGCGTCTAATTCAAAATCCTCCGGTCCTTCAGGAAAATCGTCATCGTCCTCATCGTCGTCAAAACCGAATATTGAATCGTCAAGGCTGTTCTCATCCTCTGAAACCTCCCTGTAACCCGCTCTGGAAAGTTCATCTTCCGTCTTAAGCCTGAACGAATCGTCTCCCTCAATGAGAGGAGTATAGTCATCCTCACCGTAGTCGATATTCTCAGCCATGACTACCTCTTTACCGTCCTCATCGAGAACCGTAACGTCAAGCGCCAGTGACTGAAGTTCCTTAAGAAGAACCTTAAATGACTCAGGAATACCAGGCTTTTCAATATTTTCACCCTTGATGATAGCTTCATAGGTCTTAACACGTCCGATAACATCATCGGATTTTACGGTAAGTATCTCCTGAAGCGTATAAGCTGCGCCGTATGCCTCAAGAGCCCAGACTTCCATCTCACCGAATCTCTGGCCGCCGAACTGCGCTTTACCGCCGAGTGGCTGCTGTGTAACCAGTGAGTAAGGACCTGTAGAACGGGCATGGATCTTATCGTCAACCAGATGGTGGAGCTTTAAGTAGTGCATGAATCCAACGGTAACAGCGCCGTCGAAATACTCTCCGGTCCTTCCGTCACGAAGCCTTACCTTACCATCTCTGTTGATAGGAACGCCTTCCCATTCTTTTCTATATTCAAGATTATCCTCAAGATAAGCCATAACGCCTTCGTCAAGGACATCCTTGTACTTTTCTTTAAAACTCTCCCACGGAGTATTGACATAATCATTGGCCATCTCTAAGGTGTCCATGATATCGTTCTCATTTGCCCCGTCGAATACAGGAGTCGATACCTTAAAGCCGAGAACCTTAGCGGCAAGGCTTAAATGTATCTCAAGCACCTGTCCAATGTTCATACGCGAAGGCACGCCGAGAGGATTAAGCACGATATCCAGCGGACGTCCGTTCTCAAGGAAAGGCATATCCTCAACAGGAAGCACTCTTGAAACAACACCCTTGTTACCGTGGCGGCCGGCCATCTTATCTCCGACCTGAATCTTTCTCTTCTGCGCGATGTATACTCTGACGCTCTGGTTTACTCCCGGTGGAAGTTCGTCGCCGTTATCCCTTGAAAATACCTTGGCGTCAACTATGATACCGAATTCGCCGTGAGGCACTCTTAATGAAGTATCCCTTACTTCTCTTGCCTTCTCGCCGAAGATCGCGCGAAGAAGTCTTTCCTCTGCGGTAAGCTCTGTCTCGCCCTTAGGCGTAACCTTACCAACAAGTATATCTCCGGCTCTAACCTCGGCTCCGATCCTGATGATTCCTCTCTCGTCAAGATCTTTTAAAGCCTCATCGCCCACGCCCGGAACATCCTTCGTGATCTCTTCAGGTCCGAGCTTGGTATCCCTTGATTCCGCTTCGTATTCTTCTATATGAACAGATGTATACACATCATCCTGTACAAGTCTTTCGCTGAGGAGAACGGCATCCTCGTAGTTGTAACCTTCCCATGTCATGAAACCGATGAGAGGGTTCTTGCCGAGAGCAAGCTCTCCGCCCGATGTAGAAGGACCGTCGGCGATAACCTCGCCCGCTTCAACACGGTCACCCACGAATACAACAGGTCTCTGATTGATGCAGGTACCCTGGTTGCTTCTCATGAACTTGATTATCTTATATCTTGATCTGGTTCCGTCATCATTCTTAACAACAACAAGCGTTGATGTGGATTTCTCAACCACGCCGGACTTCTTGGCCAGTACACAGTTTCCCGAGTCAACCGCAGCCTTCATCTCCATACCCGTACCTACAACAGGCGCCTCGGTAACAAGAAGCGGCACTGCCTGACGCTGCATGTTCGAACCCATGAGCGCACGGTTGGCGTCATCGTTCTGAAGGAACGGTATCATGGCTGTAGCGATCGAGAATACCATCTTAGGAGAGACATCCATATAGTCGATCATCGACTTAGGGAACTCGGAAGTCTCCTCTTTGAAACGGCCGGAAACATTATTTCTCTTAAAATGACCCTGCTCGTCAAGAGCCTCGTTAGCCTGAGCCACATGGTATCTGTCCTCTTCGTCCGCGGTCATATATACAACCTCATCAGTAACTACAGGGTTGTTAGGATCACTCTTGTCAACCTTTCTGTAAGGAGCCTCAACAAATCCGTACTGGTTGATCCTTGCATAAGAAGCAAGCGAGTTGATAAGACCGATGTTCGGACCTTCAGGAGTCTCGATAGGGCACATTCTTCCATAGTGTGAATAGTGAACGTCACGCACTTCGAAACCTGCGCGGTCTCTTGAAAGACCACCAGGGCCGAGGGCTGAAAGCCTTCTCTTATGAGTCAGCTCCGAAAGCGGATTGTTCTGATCCATGAACTGTGAAAGCTGCGAACTTCCGAAGAACTCCTTAACGGCAGCCGTCACAGGCTTTATATTGATGAGTGACTGAGGAGAAATGTTGTCCACATCCTGTGTACCCATTCTCTCTCTTACAACTCTTTCCATCCTTGAAAGACCGATCCTGTACTGGTTCTGAAGGAGCTCGCCTACGGCTCTGATCCTTCTGTTTCCAAGATGGTCGATATCATCATGATTACCGATCCTGATATGCTTACCGTTAACATGATTGAACTCAAGATGCATGTTATAGTTGATAGAAGCGAAGATATCATCCTTGGTTATGTGCTTTGGAATAAGCTCGGTGATACTGCTCTTGATCGCCTTCTTAAGTTCTTCCGGATCCGGATAATTATCAAGCAGTTCCTTAAGTACAGGATAGTAAACGTCTTCGGTAACGCCGAGTTCCGCCTTATCGGCGTCAACATATTCGGCGATATCTACCATAAGGTTAGATATAACCTTCTCATTCTTCTGCTCTGTCTCGATCACAACGCTTCTTATCGCCGCATTCTGGATCTTAACCGCAAGTTCTTCGGTAACCATCTCTCCTGCGCTTGCTATAATCTCACCGGTCTCCTCGCTTACCGCATCCTCGGCAAGGGTAAATCCCGTGATCCTGTTCTTTAAAGCAAGCTTCTTATTAAACTTATATCGTCCAACCTTGGCAAGGTCATATCTTCTCGAATCGAAGAACATACCGTTAATAAGGTTCTCCGCGCTCTCTACGGAAAGCGGCTCGCCCGGACGAAGCTTCTTAAAGAGTTCAAGAAGACCGTCATGGTAGTTATCCGATGTATCCTTCTTAAAGCTTTCAAGGATCTTATTCTCTTCGCCGAAGAAATCAAGGATCTGCTGGTTGGTTCCAAGACCGAGCGCCCTCAAGAGAACAGTGATAGGCACCTTCCTGTTTCTGTCGACACGAACATAGAAAACACCGTTGGAATCTGTCTCATACTCAAGCCATGCGCCTCTGTTAGGGATTACCTGACATGTAAAAAGTTCCGTTCCGATCTTGTCATGACCGATACCGTAATAGATACCCGGTGAACGGACAAGCTGGCTGACGATAACTCTCTCGGCTCCGTTGATAACGAAAGTTCCCGTCTCTGTCATAAGAGGAAGGTCGCCCATGAAGATATCATGTTCATTGATCTCTCCGGTCTCCTTGTTGCGCAGTCTTACCTTAACCTTAAGCGGCGCGGCAAAAGTTGCGTCTCTTTCCTTACACTCTTCTATAGAATACTTAATATCGTCTTCGCATAATGTAAATGATACGAAATCGAGGCTCAGCTTATCACCATGATCGGTAATAGGGGAAATATCTCTGAACACTTCATTAAGTCCGTCTTCGATGAACCACTTGTAAGAATCTTTCTGAACTTCAATGAGATTTGGCATTTCAAGTACTTCTTTTTGCTTGGAATAACTCATTCTAACGCTGTTACCAACTTTAATCGGATGAATCCTGTTTTTCTCCATCGCCGTTTTCACTCCTTGAATTAATATGAATAAACCGCTGCCATACACATTCAGTCAAAGCAGAAGCGGATCCCGGCTGAAGCGATATCTGTCTGCTCATCCCATTGTGTTCTGTGCATAAATCGGCATTCTAATGCACAATAGTGCACGCTCCATAATATCATAACAGATTCAAGAATGCAAGGAAAATTTTAGAAAATTTATTAAGAAATTTTTCAGAAAAAACGCTGAATTTATTTTAACCCAACGTCCGCAGAGGCAGGGGTATTGATATCCTACCTTATTACCCCTATGAGCACGCCCCTTGCGTTATTGAATTCGTATGTACATGTGGACAGTACAAGAAGCCGCAGCTCCCTGTCCTCTTTCAGCTTCGAAGGCTGCAGCGACTCCGTCTTAGTGACATTTACCGCGCTCTCCCATACCTTATCGATATACTCCTGCCTGTCATTCGGCGTTATCAACACCACCTCGTATACAAACGAATCCCTCTCCACATTAAGATAAGCCAGAAAATCAACCCTGTGCGCGCCGTCTTCAAGCGTCAGCCATGCAGACGGATGTTCATCGAAAAACGACGCATTCTTAAACCTGCTTATGTCGGTGAACATTCTTCTTCTATTAATATGGTGTCCGTAGACAATGGAATTGAATCCCGAAAAATCCCCTTCACAGCGATAATCGAGGAACGGACAGCCGATCTTGCTGTATCCGCCTTTAACATTGTGATCGAGATAGTACTCATTATCCTGCGCCTGCGCGATCGGATAATCAATATTGGTTCCGGGAACGCGTATCCAGCCGACAACGCCGGCATTCATGTTCCGGGCTTTCGCAAGAGGATCTTTCCCGGTCCTAGAAGAACCCTTGCGCGGGTTGTTGCCGTCATCTGAACCCTGTTTATCACCGGAGCCATTTTGACCGTCAGGATCATTGGTCTTATCATCGGAATCCGGATCATTATTTCCCGGCTTGCCCGTGCCGTCGCCCGAAGCTTCACCATCTTGCTCAGGATCCCACTCCGGCCTTATCTCTTCGATGATCTTATCCATCTCCTCCTCTGCCTCGTCAAGCTCCTTTTCAGGCAAATAGACATTTGAATAATACAAAAACGCAAAAAGAGCGCCGGCTCCCGTTAGCAAAATTATCAATGCTATAATGAACCGACGCTTCATTAATTTGCCTTCTTTCTTTTAACATTCTTTTTACTGCCGATAAGAAGGATCAGCAGGATCAGTATCATCACTCCGACTGCTGCGATGCACGCGATCCATATCCTGCCGTCTATCGACAAGAGACCTGTCTTCGGTCCTCTGTAAGACTGGTTTACCGCCGCCGAGAAGATCCATTTGAATTCGATCTCGCCCCATGAATTGTCAATTTCCATGCCCGGATCCAAAATATGCGTACCGTCCTTGTCAACCAGCTTATGTCCTTCGTCGATATAATAATCTCCCTCGCCGACCCACGCGATGCTGCACGAAAGCGTGTGTGAATCTCCCGGCTCATAATATCCGATGTTCTTGGCTTTCTGCGAAAGGACAATATTTCCTATACCTGTAATCGTACCCTCATAAAACTTTTCGCCATCCAGATAGAAACTGCATACGCAGGCCTCCTCCAGATCCAGATCGCCCATCTTGGACTCCGGGATAGGTTCGATGTAGAAATAAACATCATAAGCCTTATCGTCGCAAAGATTCATCAGCTGGACATCCTTGGTATAAACTTCGCCGTAATTCATATCTTCTACATAGAAGAAATATTCACCCGTACTGCTGTTGACCGGATTTCCCGAAGAGTCCATGGCGGATATCCTGTCCGGAAGCCCCTTAACGGCGCCCTCGGGAAGTATTACCTCCGCAAACGCGGGAGTCACGCTGAAAATAAGCACAAAGAGTCCACAGATCAATGATCTATATAGTTTGCGAACGTTCACTGCGCTGTTTCCTCCATTTCTCTAAAAATATTTATAATGGTCAGCTTATTCTGACCAACTTATCTTGATAAATTTATCTTAATCAGCTTATTTTGATCAGTTTATCCCGATCAGCTTATCTTAAGAAAGCTCTTCCATGCTTCAAGCCATTCTCCGTCTCCGTAAACCTTGCCGGAGCCGCTCGCGTTCGTTATCTCCGTCGCCTGTACCGTCTCGGAGTAGACAATGATCTCATAAGCCGATATCTTGTCGATGTTGGTGTCAGATGAGTCTGTCGTAAAGCTAACTTTAAAATCCGTAAATAAAGGCTCCGTCTCTCCGTCAGGCGGCACTACTTCTTTATAGTAGAAATATCCTCTAAGCTTTTCATCTTCCGAACTATCAAGCGGAATGAACTGCCATTTCGGAGAGATTGCGTTGGGCGTTGTGGCAAGAGTCGTTTTAAAAGTCGACCAATCATTAAATGAACTCGAACTAGTATCATTCTTCACCTGCGCGCCTGCCGCTACATTGCTGTCCGAAAACTCAGCATATACGCGCACAAAGCAAGGCACCGTTCCGGTATTCTGTACTGTAACACGCTTTATAAACTCATTATTTCGCATCTGCTGAACCGGAGGCGGCGTAAAGGTCTCTCTGATCTCTTCCGAATTGCTTCCTACAGTCATATTATTCGGTTTTTCATCACTGACGCCAAGATATCCAACGGCTACTCCGGCGACAAGAAATATGATCATTGCCGTTAAGGTTATAGCGGCAATCTGTTTACACTGTCTTTTCATGAGCAAATTCCCTGTTTATTATTCTGCAATAAGCCAATATCTTCATTTTTGTGCTATTTTGTTAATGTACCTGTTATTCCCTGCTTATTTTTCACTACATCAAATATACTCTTCACCTGACTATCTGTTAATACACCGGTACCTGACGGCAATCCGTAAATTCCCAGCTCATCTGCCTGAACGCCATATGCGGTTACAGTTACATCTACATTAGCAGTTGTTCCCGAAGAAAGCTCTCCCTCTATAAAACTCTTTAACTGTACATAATCAAAGAGCGCATTGGTCTGACCATCAGCGCCGTCCTTCGGGAGAAGTCTTTTATTATATCCGAAATAATAATCATCTGTTGTACTGCCGTCTATTTTTCCAAGAAATACCCAGCCTGCCTTGCTGGTATTAGAATCACCTTTTCTATAATTGATAACGCGTTTTAAGCCCGGGGCATCTGACTCGCCTGATATTGAAACTTTATCACCTTCCGAACCCGGCTCCACGATAGTCTTAAATATCTCCACCTCTGCCCGCTCAGGATTATACGCCGGCTTGCCGCGTCTTTCAGGATAAGAAGGAGTTTCATTCTCTTCATATAGCAAAGTAACATTTCTTTTAGGGATTGACACCTTTAAAAATACATATTCATCATTGCTGCCTGTATTCTTTACAACAGGATCCTTAGGTATCCTGCTTCCGGCCGAAAGGATCGGGGTTGCGGTCGGGAAATGGCTTTCCTCGATTTCAAGATCGACATTCCCTATTGTGATCACATTGTCCTGTCTCTCATAATCCTTCAATATGGAAACAGTTGTCTTGAAGGTCAGAAACGACATGATCGAAACACTTGCCACAAGCATGGCTATAAATTTCTTTTTATCTTTTTTTCTCTTAGACTGTCTCTTCACCCGTTCCTGTCCTCCTTTCTTATCACGAACACCAATCCTGTTGATGCTCGGTTAAATATATCTTTAATATAACATCATCTTAATTATTCCGGCGTTATGATTACCTGTTCTGCTTATCTTCAACTCCATTATGGAGACTATGTATCCGGCCAGTCAGGTTCGATCACCCTCCATACATTCAACAGAGTATTGCTTGTTCCGCTGTCAAGAATGTAATTGGTCTGGATACCAAAGGCTTCGACTTTGATGC
Organism: uncultured Lachnospiraceae bacterium; assembly: GCA_902783965.1. GTDB lineage: Bacteria > Bacillota > Clostridia > Lachnospirales > Lachnospiraceae > RUG11200. The sequence continues at coordinate 1,096 of CACZSY010000116.1, read as the reverse complement.
CGGCGCTCTTGGTTCTATCAATCCCCGCAGTATTACCCGGGTCAGCTTTGAAACTGGTTTCGTCGAAATTAACCACCTTTATCTTATCAAAAAGCGGATACTGGGTAGTATGGTCTTTTATAAGAGGGATCAGATTATCGCTACTACTCACATGTGCGTAGACATATGTGAATGTCTGATTAGTTGTATCATCCTTAATTCCGCCTACCGGTTGCCAGCCTTCGTTTACAAGCTGATTCAAATCATTATTAGAGTCATATTCATACGATACCACGGCACCTACAACATTCCTTTTCCCAAACTTGTACAACGGCATTTTTAAAGTCATTCCTCCAGATACATCTGAACCTTTAGACTCACCTGTTGTCTGTTCAAGCTGTACCGTAGCGTACGGCACTGTCACCTTCAAAAACACATATGCATCCACCTCATCGATATTGGAAACATACGGATCCTTATCAAGCACCTGCTCCGGCACGACATTCTTCGCTTTAGCCGGATTCCAGTGCGGTTCGGTCAGTAAAATATCAAGATTCGTTGCGTTAAATCTATTGGTCACTTCATCTCTTGACGCAAAAAACGCAAGAGTAATAAGGTTCACGATCATTAACAGTAAAAGAGCGCCGGCGGTCCAAAGGGTTCTCTTGCGCCTGTTTTTCATTGACAACTTATTTGACAATTTATGTTTCTTATTCATGCGCCACCCCCCTTTCCAAAATGTGCCGGATTGCTGCGCGACCGTAATGACTATCTGCTCAAAAAAATCGCAAAACTACGTAATATTATTATACTCTCTTTCTGTATTACAGTCAAGATATTCGTGTATAAGGCTGTTGCATGAATAAAAAGTTTTTTAAGGGGCGGGTCTTCGACACTTGCTAATTAAATAATCTCGTAAAAACCGCATAACAGCGGCTTTTTTTATGTCAAATCATTTGAATTATATTGTCGTATGGTGTTGTATTTGTATTCGTTTTGTGTTATAATAGAATATTACTGTGCAGATGCCGGATTAGGTTCTTTCAACATCAGAAGATTTAATTCGATGGGCGGACGTGCTTTTATTGTTACGCAATCCATTAAAAAGTTGTCTGCG
>CACZSY010000115.1 GCA_902783965.1 uncultured Lachnospiraceae bacterium | reverse complement strand
CTTCCTATGGATACCGCGGCATATTCGAAGACATTTACTTCGGATAACGCCGGAGTTGTAAAGATTACCGATAAGGAGAATGGAACTTTTAAAGCGCTTAAGGCAGGAACAGCGAATGTTACGGTTACTCTGTATAACGGAGTAAAGGCTTCCTGCAGGATCAGGGTTAACGAGAAGACAGAAAATGCTTCTTCAAAACCGGAGCAGCAGGAAAAAGAGAATACTCCTTCAAAACCGGAGCAGCAGGAAAAAGAGGATACTCCTTCAAAACCGGAGCAGCAGGAAAAAGAGGAAACTCCTTCAAAGGAGGAGATAAGACAGCTGATCTATGACAGGGATCGCATAGAGGTCTATTATCTGGGAGAAGAGAAGGGGGAAGACGGCCTGCCGCAGCTTAAGCTTTATATTGTTAACAATTCAAAAGAGAATGTGGATCTTCAGGTCAGAAATGAAACGGTCAACGGAATGCCTGTAGATGCGAGATTCTCATGCAATGTTAAACCCGGCAGGGAGAAAGAAGAGTATATACGGTATGCAAAAGAGAGTTTCGGAAGAGGCCGAATAAACTCTGATAAATTTAACGAAGCGTCTTTCAGACTGGTCATTTTTAACCATGATACTTTTGGTAACATCAGAAAATCGGATACGATCAGACTTGGAGTCAAAGCAGATGCCGGTATCATGCCTGCCGCGGACAGCGGACTTAATGCCGCGCAGAAAGGTTTTAACAATATAGCGGCTTTTGTCAGGAATACGGGCACCGTCAATAAAGACGGGAATAAGACGATAACCGGTTTTGAAAGGATCGGAGAATCTGAGGTAAAGACATCGATAGTCTGCAATGAAGCGGAAAACAAACTGTATCTGATCAATCATATTGATACGAAGAACGGTTCGTTTTCTGACTCGGCGCTTGTCAGGATAGAGTTTTCGTACAGGGATCTTAATAAGGTGAATGTAACTGTCCTTGATGCATACGATCCGTTGAAAAAGACCAAATTCTTTAACTGCGCATGTTTCAGATCAGAGGCGGCGGTAAAAACTTCGGCAATAGCATCAGGAAGAAAGATAAACTTTAAGGTGTCTGACAGAGCCGGATACAGCGCGGAAGACGCCGGGGAGCTTTCAAATTCATTATTAAAGGTAAGCCTTGAGACTTATAAGAGATTTTTAAAGAGAAACGGGCATAATATAGAAATACTGTTAAGCTGAGCAGTGAAGTCTCCGGCTTTACAGTCAGTGGATAAAGCATGGTTTATCAAGACCGTGTTTTTCGGTTGAAACATATTTCATGAAAGGAGTAATTATAATGTATTTTGATTACACGTACATTCTGGTTTTGATAGGAGCCATGATCTGCATGGCTGCCTCGATGAACGTAAGCAGCACTTTCAGAAGATACAGTACGATCCGTAATTACAGGGGGATCACGTCTCAGGAGGTGGCGATGAATATTCTTCACTCTTCGGGAATATATGACGTGAGGATAGAAAGGATAAACGGAGATCTTACAGACCATTATTCACCGGGAGAAAAGGTATTAAGGCTTTCGGATTCGGTATATAACTCTACATCGGTAGCGGCAGTGGGAGTCGCGGCTCATGAGTGCGGACATGCCATACAGCATAAGGTAGGATATGCGCCGCTGAAGCTTCGTTCGGTGTCTGTTCCGATGGCCAATATCGGTTCGTTCCTTTCGTGGCCGCTGATATTGCTGGGGTTGATCCTGGGATTTACCGGTCTGGCGCAGCTTGGAGTGATCCTGTTTCTATTTGTGATAGCGTTCCAGGTAATAACCCTTCCGGTGGAATTTGACGCGTCGCACAGGGCGATGAAGGTGCTTGAGAGCGGGCATATACTTGCGGATGCCGAACTTAAGGGAGCGAGAAAGGTGCTTACGGCAGCGGCGCTGACTTATGTAGCGGCGGTGGTATCTTCGGTATTGCAGCTATTAAGATTCATGATACTGATAAACGGCGACAGGAGAAGACGATAAAAAGAAGGAGCAGGCGGATAAAACGTCTGCTCCTTCCTTTTTAACTACTTGATCTGCTCGAACTCATCTATCTCTTTTTTTGTCTTGTCTTCATTGTAGGCAGCGATACGTTTCTGTATCCTTTCAACAGGATTAAGAAGGTCGCTTATTGAAGCGTCATGATTTAGGGTATCAATGAGAAGCGCGATATATTTGCTCATGTCAACATTGATATAATATGGCTTTGAAAGCAGTTCTTCCGGCTGGTATACCAGGTTGGTGGTAAGGAGACGGTAGATAAGACCCTGCTCATATGCTTCATCAAATCTTTCAAGACCGTTGGTAAATAATCCGAAGGTCGTGCATACGAAGATCCTTCCGGCTTTCCTTTTCTTAAGCTCTTTCGCAACATCGATCATGCTGTCTCCGGATGAGATCATGTCGTCGATGATGAGCATGTCCTTTCCCTCAACATCGATTCCGAGGAATTCGTGGGCAACTATAGGGTTGCGGCCGTCAACGATCTTGGAATAATCTCTTCTCTTATAGAACATACCCATATTTACACCGAGGACGTTGGCAAAATATACTGCTCTGGACATTCCGCCTTCATCAGGGCTGATGACCATGAGATGTTCCGAATCAAGTGTCAGGTCGGATACATTGTTAAGAAGAGCTTTTATGAATTGATAGGTAGGTCTTACGGTCTCAAAACTCTTTAACGGGATCGCGTTCTGGACTCTCGGATCGTGCGCGTCAAAGGTTATGATGCTCTCGACTCCAAGGTTTGTAAGCTCCTGAAGAGCCATTGCGCAGTCAAGAGATTCTCTTGAGCTTCTCTTGTGCTGACGGCTTTCATATAAAAACGGCATGATAACGGTTATCCTCTTGGACTTGCCGCTTATGGCAGCGATAACACGCTTAAGGTCTCCGTAATGGTCGTCAGGCGACATATGGTTGATCTGACCGCATACCTTATATGTCAGGGAGTGGTTGCAGACATCAAGGATGATGAATATGTCGTCGCCGCGGACAGACTGTTTAAGTACACATTTGGCTTCGCCTGAACCGAATCTCGGGCAGCGTGCGTCAACAATGTAAGAATCTCTCTTATAACCGGCAAACGTGATGTTTTCGGTGTGTTCGCTGTCCCTTTCGTTTCTCCATTTTACCAGATACTTATCCACCTTTTCGCCAAGAGACCTGACGCTTTCCAAAGGAATGATGCCAAGCGGACCTACAGGTATTGAGTCGTAAAATCTTTCTGCCATTTGAAATATCCTCCGTATTTATAGTGATTAGATTATATTGGTTATATTTTTTCAAGCCTTAGATCGTTTCCGAATATCTTTAAAAAGCTGTATTCGCCCGAAAGCCTTGAAAACAGACGGTCATCATAATGCTCATGAATGTCTTTAAGATCGATATTCGTGGTTATTATGGTCGAGCGGTCGTGGTTGAGTCTGTGGTTTACAAGCGCAAGAAGCTGCGACATTGTAAAGCTTGTACCGTTCTCGCTCCCGAGATCGTCTATTATGAGAAGAGCGTCGTTCCGCAGCCTTTCGGCAAGGCTTAAAATGTCTTGCCCGGCCTGTCCGGAATGGTAATACTGCTCATATAAGATATGAAACATATCCGAAGCAGTAATATAGCACACTTCTTTGCCCTGTGCAATAAGTTCTTTTGAAATACAGTTCAATAAAAATGTTTTTCCGACGCCCGGATTGCCGTAAATATAAAAATTCTTATGTTTTCTTTCCGCATAAGGGAGTGAAAATTCGCTTATGAAGATCTTTGCCTTATTGACAACGCTGATGATATTGGTGTAAGGCGTAAGCCTGAGCGCCGGATCATAATACTCCTCATCATCGGGAAAAAGACTGAAATCAAAATGTTCAAAATCATGATCCCTGGAACTGTCTCCGCAGGTATCCTTAAGGATCACCTCGGATATGGCGCGCTTAAGGCATTCACACTGCCTGCTGTCGATAAATCCCGTATCGCGGCACAGTCCGCACTCATAAGGCACATCGAGATAGTCTTCGGGAAAACCGTTCTCTTTAAGGAGACGTTTTTTCTTTTCGGAAAGCTGTCTTGCGGTCTCGCCGGCAGCGGCAATATCCGCGGGCGAGCCTGTTATCATAAGTCTGGCCTTGCCTGCGCAGGCGCTGATATACTCATTCTCGGTCTTCTTGTAATCCGGAACGAGCCTGAACAGCTTTTCTTTTCTGGCCAGAAGCTCACGGTTGCGTCTGTACTGCTTCTGATCGTATTCTGCCATGATCCTGTTAAATTTGGAAGTTTCTAAAGCCATATATGCCTCCCGGTTATTTGCTTAAGAGCTTCTTTTCCATGTCAACGAGTTCGTTATAGGAATAGTTCCCCTGCGTGAGTCTGTTATAAAAATTCTTTTTAGGCTCGTCGGCGTTTTTCATGGAAGTCCTGTTGTCCCTTGCTCCGGTTTTCGCCCTGTCTGCTTTTTCCGCCTGAAAAGCCTTATCATCCTTTTCCACATCTTCAGGCGTCTTCAGCCCTTTGTTATGCCAGTCGTTAAGGATCTTGTTGGCATACAGCGGATTAGGATCGGAAATATTGCTGCATTTCTTTAAGGCGAGCAGGATCATGTCCGGACCGAACTGCCAGTCGTAGTACCATTTTGAAAGATAATCCCGGTCGGTCGGATTGAGGCTTTTGGCCTTGATGCGGAAATAGTCCACATAATGCTTCATACATTTCTTGAAATCGGAATTGTCCTTGAGCTTGTCGTCAAGAGTACGGTAGCCGTTGCTGCTGTAATCCCTGACCTTCTTCGTAAGAAATGAATAAAGCTCCCTTGCGGGTCTGTTCTTCTTCTCAAGTTCTTCAAGACACTCGTTGTAAAGCTCAATGATAAGATCCGACTTAAAATGCAGTCTCGCATACATGTCCCTGATAAGGTCGCATTCCTTGGAAGAGATTATGTGGGTCGGTTCGATAAAGGCCTTGACCATCTCATAAAAATGAGCGTCGTTTTCCATAAGGTCTTCAAAGCTTGGGATCCCGTAAGCCTCGCCTGCCTCCGGTTCACTGTCCGAAACAGGAACGGGAGCGGTTTCCTTTTCGACGGCTTCCTTTATAGCGGTATCCCGTGCTTTCGGGCTGTCCGCGATATCCAGAAGCCTGATAGATACGATCTTTCCTTCTTCCTTTATGATAGAGAGAAGCCCTTTCTTTTCCCAGTAATCAAGACCGCGTTCGATGTCTCTTTCGGTCTTGTTGAGCCTGTCGGCTATCTGTGAGATGCTTAGATCCGTGTCGGGAAGCCTTAAAGCTCTTAACAGGAAAAGGTATATCTGTATGCAGTAGCCTTCCGCGGAAGGCATGTATTTATCTATAAAAATATCCGGGACGTATGTATACTCCGGAAGTTCTGAACCAAGCAATCCGATTCTGTTCATTACACTACCTCATTTGAATTATTTAGGGTTGCGCATAGTATACCACACTTCTTCAAATAAGGAAATAGCCCCGCCTTCCATGCAAGTCCTGTAGAATGCAATTGTGGATAATGTGGATAAAATTATGGATAACTTTTGCCGTTCAGAGTTTTCAAATGATTTTAAGGGACTGTGAACGCTAAAGACGAACCGTGGATATATCTGCGGTTCAAAAAAATTATCCACAATCTGAAGCCCTGATCTTTCGACTTCAAATTGTGGATAATGTGGATTACTTAAGTCCGAGAAGCGATTCTCCAATATCTACCACGTTTCCGGCGCCCATAGTTATCAACAAATCGCCTTGGATACAATTTTCCAATAAAAATTTTTCAATTTGTTTAAAATTCGGGAAATAGTAACATTCTGTGCCAAGTTCCTTAAGCTCCCTAAGGATATCCCTTGAGGAAATGTCTCCCGGATCCTTTTCCCTTGCGGCGTATATGTCGGCGAGCACTACCGCGTCCGCGGTGGAGAGTACTTTCGCGAAGTCCTTGCAGAACGCTTTGGTTCTTGTGTAAGTGTGCGGCTGGAATACCACCCAGAGTTTCTTGTGAGGATATTCTTTCGCAGCCTTAAGTGTTGCGAGGATCTCGGTAGGGTGATGGGCGTAGTCATCTATAATGTCTATGCCGCAGACTGTACCTTTGTATTCAAATCTTCTGACCGTTCCGCCGAAGGCTTTAAGCCCGTTAAGGATGGTATCTATATCAATACCGGCTGTTAACGCGCAGGCTATGGCAGCCAGGGAATTGGAAACATTGTGTTCTCCGACAACTCCAAGCTCGACTTTTGTAACAAATGCTTCCTTATTATATAAGTCGTAACATCCGAAGCCCCTGTCGTTGTATGAAATATTGCAGGCACTGTAATCACAGCTTTTGTCATTTAAACCGTATTTTAAGACGGCGCATTTTAGACCCTCGGTTATGTAGGAGATATCATCGATGGAGCTGTTGATGATAAGATAACCGTTTTCAGGAAGAAGGTTCGCGAATTTCTTAAATGAGTGACGGATATCATTGATATCCTTGAAGAAATCAAGATGATCTTCTTCTATATTAAGGATGATGCCTGTTGTTGGTGAAAATTTTAAAAAGCTGTTGGTATATTCGCAGGCTTCCGTGATGAAATTGCCGGATCTGCCGATGCGGATATTTCCGTCAATGGCTTTAAGGATGCCGCCTACCGAGATGGTAGGGTCTTTCTCGGCCGCAAGGAAGATGTGTGAGATCATACTTGTCGTTGTGGTCTTTCCGTGGGTGCCAGATACAGCTATCGAATTAGAATAATTCTTCATGATCTGACCGATCATGGCAGCTCTGTCCATATGCTCGATGCCAAGCTTCCTTACTTTTACAAATTCGGGATTGTCAGGATGTATGGCTGCGGTATAGACGAAAAGGTCGATGTCCGGAGTAATGTTGCCGGCCGACTGTGGAGAATAGACTGTTATGCCTTCTTTTTCAAGGTTCTCCGTAATAGGAGACCTGTTCTGGTCCGAGCCGCTTACCTTAAATCCCATCGAATGCAGAAGATGAGCGAATCCGCTCATGCTGATGCCGCCGATGCCGCAGAAGAATATATTGGCAGGTTTATTAAAATCAATATTATACATAGAAAAAGACTTCCTTTTTATTTTTTTTATGCATACGGGGCGTGCGGGGAAAAATCCCGGCGTTGCGAGCAGGAGAGGAAAAAATACTTCTGCTCGATTGTTTGCCCTTTAGACTCTCGTTATCATTATACACGCTCACGAGAAAAAAACAAGATTTTTAAAGAGTATGGCTGTTTTTTACATAAAAATCAGCGTGCGATGATCATTTTTATACATATTGCGGATGCCGGTAAATAATACGCAAAAGTTCGACAAAATTTTGAACAATTAATTTATAAATCTTTAGAGAATTTTTGTAAAAAACATTCACAAATATAATTCTATGTGGTATAATATGTCCATAAATTAAAAATGTTCGAAGAGGTGATAAAGTGATTAGGAAAGAAATGATAGCAATGCTCCTTGCGGGAGGCCAGGGCTCAAGACTTGGTGTCCTGACATCAAGAGTTGCTAAGCCGGCAGTTGCTTTTGGCGGAAAGTACAGGATCATAGACTTCGCACTCAGCAATTGTATTAATTCCGGTGTTGATACGGTCGGAGTGCTGACTCAGTATCAGCCATTGAGGCTTAATACACATATCGGAATAGGAGTTCCTTGGGATTTAGATAGAAATATCGGCGGCGTGTCAATACTTCCTCCTTATGAGAAGAGTACAAGCAGCGAGTGGTACACAGGTACTGCCAACGCGATCTATCAGAATATGGAATTTATGGAGTATTATAATCCTGAGTATGTGCTCATCCTTGGCGGTGACCATATCTATAAGATGGATTATGAAGTTATGCTCGACTTCCACAAGTCTAACAAGGCCGATATAACTATAGCTACGATCCCGGTTCCTATGGAGGAAGCTCACAGATTCGGCGTGGTTATAACAGATGAGAATAAGAGAATTCAGGAATTTGAAGAAAAACCGGCCAATCCGAGAAGCAACCTTGCTTCTATGGGCATCTATATCTTTAAATGGGAGGTTTTGAAAGAAGCTCTCATTGCATTGAAGGACGAAAAGTCTTGTGATTTCGGTAAACATATCATTCCGTACTGCCATGAGAAGGATATGAGAATATTCGCTTATGAGTATAACGGATATTGGAAGGATGTAGGAACTCTTAATTCTTATTGGGAGTCTAACATGGAGCTTATAGATCTTATTCCTGAGTTCAATCTCTATGAGGAATTCTGGAAGATCTATACCAAGAATGATATCATTCCTCCACAGTATATTTCCGGAGAGGCCAGGATTGACAGAGCGATCATCGGAGAAGGCGCTGAGATCTATGGCGAGGTTTACAATTCTGTCATTGGTTCCGGAGTATATATAGGACCTGGTGCTAAGGTTTGCGATTCTATTATAATGAAATCTGCAAGTATTGGGGCCGGTGCACAGGTCAATAAAGCAATTATCGCCGAGGGCGTTACTATCGGTGATGGCGCAGTGCTTGGTGTCGGTGATGAGGTTCCTAATAAGCTTCATCCGGATATATATGCATGCGGGCTTGTTACAGTGGGTGAGAATTCCACGATCCCGGGCGGCGTAAGTATAGGAAAGAATACAGCTATCTCAGGCAAGACTTCTCCGGAAGACTATGCGGGTGGCTGGCTGGCTTCGGGCGAGACATTAATAAAGGCAGGTAATGGCAGATGAGAGCAATAGGAATAGTATTGGCAGGCGGTAACAGCAATAGAATGAGAGAACTCTCTAACAAACGTGCCATCGCAGCAATGCCGGTTGCAGGAAGCTATAGAAGCATCGATTTTGCAATCAGTAATATGTCAAATTCTCATATACAGAAGGTTGCGGTACTTACACAGTACAATGCAAGATCACTTAATGAGCATTTAAGCTCATCTAAGTGGTGGGATTTCGGAAGAAAGCAGGGAGGATTGTTTATTTTTAATCCTACGATCACTTCCGACAACGGCTTCTGGTACAGAGGTACGGCTGATGCCATCTATCAGAATATAGGATATCTGAAGAACAGCCATGAACCATATGTTGTTATAGCTTCAGGTGATGGAATCTATAAGATGGATTACAATAAGGTGCTTGAGTACCATATTGATAAAAAGGCAGATATCACAGTCGTTACCAAGATGCTTGAAAACGAGGATGCCAACAGATTCGGTGTTATCAAGATGGACAGTGACAACAGGATAATCGATTTTGAAGAGAAGCCTATCATTGCCAGCACGACCATCGTTTCAACAGGTATCTATGTGATCAGAAGAAGACTTCTTATCGAACTTATTGAGCAGTCACAGGAAGAAGAAAGATATGATTTTGTTAAGGATATCCTGATCAGGAATAAGAATGTAAGAAAGATTTACGGATATAACCTTGAAGGATACTGGAGCAATATCGCAACAGTTGAGTCTTACTATAAGACGAACATGGACTTCCTCAATAAAGAGGTAAGGGACTACTTCTTTAAGGATGGTGGTATTTATTCGAAGGTTGACGACCT
>CACZSY010000114.1 GCA_902783965.1 uncultured Lachnospiraceae bacterium | reverse complement strand
TTTATATGAGCAAGCAGCGAAGCGGATTGCGAATTGACGAGGATGAGAAAAAAAGAAAAGTAAGGAAAATTGTAAGAAAAAAAGGAAAATAGAGAAAAGAGGTTGTATATATTAATATGGGGATTGTTCAGGGAGGACAATATGAATCTTAGAGAGATCCAGGAAAAGCATGAACATGACATATTGAGTGAATTTGCCGCCTTTTCAGACGAAAGCAGGGGCAGGGACGTATATGAGGTGCCCTGTGATATAAGACCTGATTTTCAGAGGGACAGGGACAGGATACTTCACAGTAAGGCTTTCAGGAGACTGATGCACAAGACACAGGTCTTTCTTCTTCCGAAAGGAGACCATTACAGAACGAGACTTATGCATACTCTTGAGGTTTCACAGAACGCGAGGACCATTGCCAGGGCACTGAGATTGAATGAAGACCTGACGGAAGCTGTCGCGCTGGGACATGATCTCGGACATACGCCTTTCGGACATGCGGGAGAGAGAGCGCTTGACGAGGTGGCTTCAGTAAGATTTTCGCACTGCGAACAGAGCGTGAGAGTTGTAGAACTTCTGGAAAAGCATGGTGAGGGGCTTAATCTGACTTATGAAGTAAGGGACGGGATAAGAAACCACAGGACCAGCGGCAATCCTTCAACTCTTGAGGGAAAGATAGTCAGGCTTTCCGATAAGATAGCATATATCAATGCCGATATCGATGACGCGATAAGGGCACAGATAATCAGGGAAGAAGATATTCCGTCCGCACTTCGCGAAGTGCTCGGCAATTCCACGAGGAACAGGATAGATAATCTGATACATGATATAATAACCAATTCCGAGGGAAAGAAAGACATATGCATGTCCGGAAGGTTTGAAGAAGCATTTTCGGATCTTCGGAAATATCTTTTCAAGGCGGTCTATACCAATAAAGAGGCAAAGGGAGAAGAGGCGAAAGCCGAGCGTCTGGTACAGGAGCTTTACAGATATTATCTGCAGGATGTTAACAGGATGCCTGCCGAATATGTGGAACTTATAGAACGGCGCGGCGAGGAACCGGCAAGAGTTGTCTGCGATTACATAGCCGGCATGACGGACAGATATGCCGTCACGGTTTATAACAAGCTGGTGATCCCGTTCTCATGGAGTGTTTATTGAGAAACCTGTATTGATGGAGTGTTTGTTAAATGGATCCGGGAAATTTCAATGATTTTAAAGAAGAAGTGATCAGAAGGAATGATATAGTCGGCGTAATCTCCGAGAGCGTTAATATCAAAAGAAAGGGAAGCGTCTATTCGGGACTGTGTCCCTTTCACAACGAGAAGACGCCGTCATTTGTTGTAAGCCCTACCAAACAGATATATCACTGTTTCGGCTGCAATGTCGGAGGCAATGTCATTTCCTTCGTTATGGAGTATGAGAATGTTTCTTTTAAAGAAGCTTTAAAGATCCTCGCGCAGCGGGCGGGCATGGAGATGCCGGAGTATGACCGTTCAAAGGAAGATAAGGGAAGACAGCAGAAGAAAGCATTATTATATGAGATATATAAGAAAGCCGCAACTTATTACTACAGGCAGCTTTACAGCGAAAAGGGGGTAAAAGGACTTGAATATTTTAAGTCGAGGGGGCTTGATGATGCCACAATAAGAAGATTCGGTCTCGGATACAGCGATTCATTCGGAAAAGGTCTTTATAATTATCTTAAAGAAGAAGGATATAAAGATGATATCCTGAAGGAATCGGGGATATTTACCTTCGATGAAAAGAATAAGGTTTATGATAAATTCTGGAACAGGGTGATATTCCCGATAATGGATATCAACAACAGGGTTATAGGTTTCGGCGGCAGGGTCATGTCGGACGCACTGCCAAAGTACCTTAATTCACCGGAGACGATACTTTTTGATAAGAGCCGGAATCTTTTCGGGATGAATTACGCGAGAAGATCGAGAGTAAAGAAATTCATACTCTGCGAAGGATATATGGATGTGATAGCGCTCCACAGGTCGGGCTTTGATTATGCCGTGGCTTCCCTCGGAACGGCGCTTACAGAAAGCCAGGCGCAGCTTCTGAAAAGATATGCGGACAATGTGTATCTGTGCTATGACAGTGATGAAGCGGGGACCAAGGCGGCGATGAGAGCGATCCCGATCCTAAGGGCGGCGGGGCTTGTGCCGAGGATAATCAATATGAAGCCGCATAAGGATCCCGATGAGTTCATTAAGAATCTCGGCGCGGAGGAATTTCAGAAGAGGATAGACAAGGCGCAGGGCAGCTTTATGTTTGAGGTTGAGACTCTGGAGAAAAGCTTTGATCTTAAGGATCCGGATGAAAGGACGAGATTCTTTACGGAAGTGGCGGAAAAGATATGCGCATTCGAGCTTACCTACGAGAGAAGAAAATGCACTCAGGCAGTCGCGGCGAAATACGACATAACAGAGAGTGAATTAAATGAGATACTGCGGGGAAAGCTTGACAGCGCCAAAGTCAGAGAGCCGGTGGGAACGCCTGATAACAGGCAGATGAAAAGGGAAGATAACAACAGGGGAAAACCGGCTGACAGGGACGCCGGGATCAACAGGAGCAGAGCTTTGCTGCTTGGCTGGATGGCGGATGACAGGGAAGTATTTTTAAAAGCTGAAAAAGTTGTGGCGCCCGATGACTTCGGAGACGATTTCTATCAAAGACTTGCCGCGGCGATATTTACACGCTATGAAAAGCAGGGAAAGGTGGAACCGGCCTCAGTTATCAATGAATTTGAACTGAGCGAGGAACAGGGCAAAGCCGCGGAAGTGCTCGGCGCGGATCTTAAGGCGGGCCTTACGGGCGAAGATCAGTTCATGGATGTGGGAACGGGAACCGATGACAAGGATATGAAACTTATACAGCTTGTAAAGCGGGTTAAGCGATACAGCCTGGAGCAGAATCTTAAGACATGTAATGATCCGGTGATGCTTCAGCAGCTGATATTGGATATGAAGTCGCTGGACAGATTGAATAGTCAGCTTTAGGATGGTTAAAATATTTAGAAGATAAAGAAAAGGATGGGTACTATGGACGAAAATACTACGAAATTTTTGGGAAAGCTCAGGGAACTGCTGGCATTTGCCAAGACAAAGGATAATGTTCTTGAGATCCAGGAGATCAATGACTTTTTTGCGGGACTGGATCTTGATGATAAGAAGATCGAAAAGGTATATGAGTATCTTGAAAAAAATGGCGTAGATATAATGAGAATGGATATAGATACGGATGCGGACATCGATATCGAGCCTCTTGACGACGAACTTCTTCTTGAGGATGAGCCGGAGATAAAGGAGATGGATCTGTCCGTTCCGGAGGGCATAAGCACCGATGATCCGGTAAGGATGTATCTTAAGGAGATCGGAAAGGTTCCTCTGCTGTCCGCTGATGAAGAGATGGAGCTTGCGCGCAGGATGGAGAAGGGCGATACGGATGCCAAGAACAGGCTTGCCGAAGCCAACTTAAGACTTGTTGTAAGCATTGCCAAAAGATATGTAGGCAGAGGCATGCTCTTCCTTGACCTTATCCAGGAAGGTAATCTCGGACTTATGAAGGCAGTGGACAAGTTCGACTATAGAAAGGGATACAAGTTCAGTACCTATGCTACGTGGTGGATAAGACAGGCTATAACCAGAGCGATAGCGGATCAGGCCAGGACAATAAGAATACCTGTGCATATGGTTGAGACGATCAACAGGCTGATAAGAGTTCAAAGACAGCTTCTTCAGGAACTCGGCAGGGAACCAAGCCAGGAAGAGATAGCTAAGGAGATGGGCATCCCTGTAGAAAAGGTAAGGGAGATCCAGAAGATATCCCAGGAGCCTGTCAGTCTTGAGACGCCGATCGGTGAAGAGGAAGACAGCCATCTGGGCGATTTCATTCAGGACGACAACGTACCTGTTCCTGCGGATGCGGCGGCATTTTCACTGCTGCGCCAGCAGATCTTCGACGTGCTGGAGACTCTGACTGAGAGAGAGAGAAAGGTGCTTGAGTTAAGATTCGGTCTGATCGACGGAAGAGCCAGAACACTGGAGGAAGTCGGAAAAGAATTCAATGTAACAAGAGAGAGGATAAGACAGATAGAGGCGAAGGCTTTAAGAAAATTAAAGCATCCGAGCAGGAGCAAGAAGCTTCGCGACTACCTCGAATAAAGGATCACAAAGAAAGGTACGGAGCGGATGAGACCGGTTATATTGTCTGAAAGGATGAAGATGATAGCTGGACTTGTGCCAAAGGGTTCCAGCGTGTGTGATGTGGGCTGCGACCATGCTTATATATCTGTCTATCTGGCGCAGCAGGGGATAGCGGATAAGATAATCGCTTCTGATCTGCGGCCGGGTCCTCTTGAGACTGCAAGAGCCAATATAGAAGCATACGGACTTTCGGATAAGATCAGGACAAGGATTTCGGACGGTCTTAAAGAGATAAGACCGGGTGAAACGGACACTGTTCTTATAAGCGGAATGGGCGGAGAACTCATCATCAGGATACTTAAAGAGGGAAAAGAAACTGTGGATAAAGCCGCAAGGCTTATCCTGTCCCCGCAGTCCGTGATACCCGATGTACGCAGGTACATTGAAGAAAACGGCTTTAAGATAACCGATGAAGTGATGACGAAAGAGGACGGCAAGTATTATGTAGGTATTCTTGCAGAGAATCTGTCAATGCCTGCGAAGGATACTTCACTGACCGCCGGTATGAAGAATGACGGAACAGAAACTGCAGCCAAGATCGCGCAGACAGGGGATAAGGAAGGAACTGCCGATACACAGGATATGCTTCATGAGCTTAATATGTACTTCGGAGAAACATTGTTGAAAAAACAGGACAGGACGCTTAAAGAATTCCTTGAACACAGAAAGGAGATCCTGGGCAGGATAATGGAAGGACTTGAAAAGTCCGAAAGTGACAACATAAGCGAACGGAAAAATGAGATCAACCGTGAACTAGAGATGATAAGAAAGGCTGGAAAGATATACTATGGAATGTAAGGATATAATCAGATTAATGGAAGAACTGGCTCCGGTAAGATATGCCTGTGACTGGGATAACGTGGGACTTCTGGTTGGAAGCCAGAATAAGAAAGTGCAAAGACTCATGCTTGCGCTTGATCCGAGCGAGGATGTGATCGATCAGGCGGTAAGGGAAGGCGTGGATATGCTCATAACCCACCATCCGCTGATATTCGGTTCGATAAAGAGAGTTAATTCCAATGATATAACAGGAAGAAAGATCTTGAAGCTGATAAAGAATGATATTTCTTATTATGCAGCCCATACCAATCTGGACAGCGCGGTCATGGCTGATGAAGCAGGAAAGATGTTCGGTCTGGTCAATACGAATATCCTTTCTGAAGAATACAGTGAGAACCTGTATAAACTGTGTACATTTGTTCCTGTAAGCCATGCATTAAAGGTAAGGGACGCAATGACCAGAGAGGGAGCGGGACACATCGGAGAGTATTCCAACTGCACATTCAATGTGGAGGGAATAGGAACCTTTAAGCCGCTGGAGGGAACCAATCCGTATATCGGAAAGATAAATGAGACTGCCAACGCGCAGGAGATGAGGATAGAAGTAACTGTTCAGAAGGACAAGCTTGACAGGGTCATCAAGGCTATGCTTAAGGTTCATCCTTATGAAGAGGTTGCGTATGACATTTATAAGCTTGAAAACGAGATAGACAGAAAAGGTATCGGAATAAGAGGATACATAGATAACGACATGACGCTTGAAGAATTTGCGATGAAAGTAAAGCAGGTGCTTAAAGCGGACACTGTCAGGATGTGCGGAGATCCGGTAAAGAAAGTTGTAAAGATAGCGGTATGTCCGGGCAGCGGAAAGAGCGTTGTGGAGGATGCGTTAAAAGCAAAGGTGGATGTGCTTGTATCGGGAGACATAGACCATCACAAAGCGCTTGAAGCATGGGAACAGGGCATGGCGGTAATAGACGCGGGTCATTTTATAACCGAGTATTTTGTGGTCGACTATCTGAGGGATTATCTTATAGATAAGATATACAATACGGACGAGGATCTGTATGCGAATTCGGTGAAGCTTGAGATAATCAAGGCAGAGGAGAAAGAACCGTTCTCATACATAAGATGATATAAGGTAGTGCAAAGTTTTCTATGAAAACTTTACACTACGTAGGCCACGGCTTCGCGAAGCGAAATATTAATGCCGTGGCTCTCAATATTGAGAAAAATCGTTTACTCTTATGACCTGTTATCAGGCAGGCATAATGAACAGGCACTGCCGCATATACCCGAATAGTAACAAAGAAAGCAGGAACAATTTATGGAGAAGGCAATAGTTGAGATCTGCGGGGAAAAGGCTGAAGTAACCAAGGGGACAACATTAGCGGAATTATCGAAAGAATACGCGGATAGAGTAAAATATGATATAATACTGGCAAAGGTAGACGGAAGGCTCAGGGAACTGTATCACGTTATCGACCATGACTGCAGCATTGAATTCATTACAACAGGGGATAAGGATGGAATAAAGACCTACATAAGAGGAATGATATTTGTTCTGGTCAAGTCGGTATATGATGTTATCAGGAAAGAAAATATTGAAAGATTCGTGGTCGAGTTTTCTTTAAAAGGTGGCTATTACTGTGAGTACAAGGGCAGTATAAAGCTGACGAAGGAAGTGCTTTACCGGATAGAAGACAGGATGAGGGAAATCGTTGACGCCGACATGCCGTTTGTAAAGAAGACTGTGGACACCGATGAAGCCATAAAGCTGTTCTATGAACATGGAATGTATGATAAGAGCAGACTTTTTAAATACAGGAGATGTTCTAAGACCAACATCTATATGCTGGGTAATTTCGAGGATTATTATTACGGCTATATGCCTGTGAGTACCGGAATACTCAGACATTTCAAGCTTCATCTGTTTGACGAGGGACTGATACTTCAGATGCCGGAACAGAATAATCCTGAGATCCTTACGGAATATGAGGCGCCGTTTAAGTTCTATGAGACCTTAAAGGAATCCAATCTATGGGGCAGGGCGGTTAATGTCGATACCGTAGGTGCGCTGAATGATGTGATCAGCAGCGGCGGCATAGGAGACCTGATCCTTGTTCAGGAAGCTCTTCAGGAAAAAAAGATAGCCCAGATCGCTGGAATGATAGCTGCGGACAGGGAAAAGAAGTTCGTCATGATAGCTGGTCCGTCTTCTTCCGGTAAGACAACATTTTCTCACAGGCTGTCCATACAGCTTATGACTTACGGACTGCATCCGAGACCGATAGCTGTAGACAACTATTTTGTTAACAGGGAAGATACTCCGCTGGACGAGGAGGGCAATTATAATTTCGAGATACTCGAAGCGATGGATGTCGAACTCTTTAACAGAGATATGACAGCGCTTTTGAGAGGTGAGCGCGTTGAGATACCGAACTTTAATTTCAAGACCGGACACAGGGAATATAAGGGAGATTTCATGCAGCTCGGAAAGGATGACATACTTGTTATCGAAGGCATACACTGCCTGAATGACAGATTTTCATATTCGCTTCCGAAAGAAAGCAAATTTAAGATATACATAAGCGCGCTGACGCAGCTTAATGTAGATGAACATAACAGGATACCTACTACGGACGGCAGACTGATAAGAAGGATAGTAAGGGATTTCTATTCGAGAGGGACCAAAGCAAAGGATACGATAAAGATGTGGCCGTCGGTGCGCAAGGGCGAGAATGAGAACATCTTCCCGTTCCAGCACGAAGCTGACGTGATGTTCAATTCGGCGCTTATCTATGAGCTTGCCGTATTAAAACAGTATGTCGAGCCTATGCTTTTCGGAATAGACAAAGAATGTCCGGAATATACGGAAGCCAAGAGGCTTTTAAAATTCCTGGATTATTTTATCGGAGTCAGCGATAAGGATATACCTAAGAATTCCATGTTGAGGGAGTTTATAGGCGGAAGCTGCTTTGATGTGAGATAAGAGAGTGAACCGAAAAGACATGAGGAAATTGTCTGCGAAGCAGACGATAGAGCACCTAAGGTGCGGAATTTCCGAATTATTTTCGGGTCTGTGAACAGGAAAAGAGTGAGCAGCACTATAAGCCGGGTTCTGTATCAGATGATCATCTTTCTGGTCCTGATGTTGCCACCAGGCTCTAGCGACCTACCTGCAGCGCGACGGGCAGCCGCATAGCTGACAATATGGTCTTGCTTCGGATGGGGTTTACATGGCTCGTCATGTTACCATGACGACGGTGGGCTCTTACCCCGCCTTTCCACCCTTACCGGTAAAACCGGCGGTTTATTTCTGTTGCACTGGCCTTGGAGTCGCCTCCACCGGACGTTATCCGGCATCCTGCCCTGTGAAGCCCGGACTTTCCT
>CACZSY010000113.1 GCA_902783965.1 uncultured Lachnospiraceae bacterium | reverse complement strand
TGCTGGGTTCAAGCCCAGTACCTGTCAGGATTGCGAAGCAATCCGTTTTATATGAGCAAGCAGCGAAGCGGATTGCGAATTGACTAAAAAAACATGAGCGAAAACCTTAATAACAAAATAATTATAATAAAATAAATAGTAATATAGTTAAATAATACAAATAATATAAATTAAAATAGAGATGTAATTATGGTAAAAGGAAGAATGATCGATACCTCCACAGATACAGTGCAGGAGGCTATGGAAAAATTAAAAGATGTGTTAGCAATAAGGAAAGAAGTATTTGGAACAGGATCTGATGAAAAAGATATTCCTGCGTCACATGTGATAATATTTGATAATGATGACTGCAAAAATGTGGCCTGCGGTCGGATATATATGAATGAAGCATATGAATTTGTGATCGATAAGATAGCAGTATTGGAAAGCTACAGAAACAGAAAGTATGGCGATTTTGTAGTAAGAATGCTGGTAGATAAGGCATTTTCCTGCGGCGCGACACAGATATATGCGGTTTTATCTGAGTATGAAGATGATAAAAAAATGTTAGAACAGACTAACTTTATGAAAAAATATAATTTTAAGGAAACAGATTCGATAAATTTGCTGAAATTAAACAGAAAGGATTATTGCACCGGCTGCGGTCATGGTATCTGATAAATGGCTATTGATGAACAGTTATTAATAAATAAGATCAATATTGAAAATGAAAAACCTGAATTTGGTAGCAGCGAGCATGAGAATAAGCTTGAAAGAGTATTAAGATATCTTAATAAAGATTATGATAATACCTTTAAAGATCATTTGAAACTTGTAAGAGATATAAAATATACCGAACAAAAGATTTCGGAAATATATAATGCCATAGCTGTTTCAGAAAAAGATGTTGATCCTAATTTTTCACTGTTTTCACCTGTAAAGACGACAAAGGGTGAATTAAATACAAGTCTTTATGAAGAAGTTCACATTCTGGAAAATAATCTCCAGGAAATGAAATTCAATGAAAAAAAACTGATCGCCAGACTTGAAAATATAACAGATATAATTCAATGCCTTAATTACAGGGATGAGATAAAGAATTATAAAGAGATGGAAAGTCTCGCTGATAAAGCTTCAAAGATCAATGAAAAAGATATTGATGATATTTCACAAAACAGTGCATCTGATGACAGCAAGATCAGTATTTCAGAAAATAATAATGAAACAGGATTATCTGTGCTGCAATTTCAGGAGATGGAGAGAGAACAGCTTGCTTTAGAATTGCATGTTCAGATTGTCCAGAATCTTACTGCTCTTATTCATAAATGTCAGCTCTGTTCAAAGCTTGTTGATATGGATGTGATAAGGACCAAGTTAGAACTTCAATCCATGATATCGACTATTAAAACTATGTCCAATAGCATGAAAGAAGCAATCTATGACATTAAACCAATGGATGAGAGCCTAAGTGTGATAGTCAGAAAATATATAAGCAAACTTCACAACAATACAGGCATTATAGTAAGCTTTAATCTTATTAATGAAGTTAAAGAAAAGGAAAAAGATCCGACGATTCTTCTGACATGTTTCAGAATAATTCAAGAAGCCTGCAATAATTCAATTAATCATTCAGACTGTAAGAACATATATATTACTTTAAATTATGACCAGGCGAATGATTCTGATTTCGAGATAGAAGATAAAGAAAATGAAGGAAAAATACTATTGATAGTAGAAGATGACGGCTGCGGATTTGATGTGGACGAAGATGATAATATTATCATTAATAAAGATGGCACTTATGGTATCACTTTGATGAAAGAAAGAGTAAGACTTTGTAACGGAAAAATAGAGATAGGAAATAACGAGACAGGTAGTGCAAGAGTAAAAGTAATCATATAATGTTTCACGTGAAACATTGAACGAAAATTTCATAATATTTTGGTATTATATTAGAGGGTTTTATAGTAGAATTCCACTGCTAAAAATGATATAATTAATACTGTTCACAGGGAGATGTTTCACGTGAAACATCTCCTAACTTTTTCTGTCGGTCAATCTTTTATGATTGAAAAAAATATCCTTTATGATGTCTAAAGAATATTTTTTATGATTGATAAGAAATAATCGTTAGAAACAGGCTTTGATGTTGAAGTGATACAGGTTAATCACCTATATTAAATTGCAGAGCCTCATGTATGGGTCATGTTATAGGGTATAAAGACCATACATTCTGAAAAACGCGCAAAGCGTGTATCAGTATTACTAACGTGCGCAAAGCAGATTGCGAGTGGACATTTTATAAAATTTCTATAAGATAGAAATTTTTTCACGAGGGTCTTATTCATCTTAATGTATTAGATCCGGTTAACATCTATATAGAACGTGAGGTAGTTATAATGAGCAGAATTATTGCAATTGCCAATCAGAAGGGCGGAGTTGGAAAAACTACAACTTCTATCAACCTTTCAGCGTGTCTTGCAGAGGTTGGAAAAAAGGTACTTACAATAGACATTGATCCTCAGGGTAATACGAGCAGTGGTCTGGGTGTAGAAAAAGGTTCTGTTGAAAATTCTGTATATGAACTTATACTTGGAAACTGTACTCTTGATGATTGTCTGATAAAAAATGTCATTGAAAATATCGATATAGTACCTTCCAATATTAATCTTGCGGGAGCTGAGATAGAACTTATCGGTATCGATAATAAAGAATTTATATTAAGAGATGCCATAGAACCGGTGAGAGACAACTATGACTTTATTATCATTGACTGTCCTCCGTCATTAAACACATTAACAGTAAACGCAATGACGACGGCAGATTCAGTACTTGTACCGATCCAGTGTGAGTATTATGCACTGGAAGGTCTTTCACAGCTGATCCATACAATAAATCTGGTAAAAGAAAGATTAAATCCGGAATTATATATTGAAGGCGTAGTATTTACAATGTATGATGCAAGAACAAATCTTTCATTACAGGTAGTGGAAAATGTTAAGGCTAATCTGAATCAGATCGTATATAAGTCGATAATTCCGAGAAATGTAAGACTTGCGGAAGCTCCTAGCCACGGAAAACCGATTAACCTTTATGACTCAAAATCAACGGGTGCGGAAGCTTACCGAGACCTGGCTCAGGAAGTTATTCATAAAGGCGAGGAGGACGATGGAGAATGGTAAAAAAGAATGGGTTAGGCAAAGGACTAGAAGGATTGGGTGTTGATGCTTTGATCCCATCATCAAAAGTACCTGTAAGGAAAAAGACAGCTGATGATGAGAATAAAAAAGCAGAAGAAAAAAAAGTCACAGAAGAAAATGAAGATAATGTTTCACGTGAAACATTAGTTAAGGTTTCAATGATCCAGCCCAATAAAAATCAGCCACGAAAGAATTTTGATGAAGATGCGCTTCAGGAACTGGCTGAATCAATAAAAAAGGTTGGAATAATTCAGCCGTTGGTTCTTCAAAAGAAAGATAAGTATTATGAAATAATAGCGGGTGAAAGAAGATGGAGAGCTTCCGTTCTTGCGGGGTTAAAAGAAGTACCGGCTATTATTAAAGAGTATTCAGAAAAAGAAGTAATTGAGATCGCTCTTATAGAAAATATTCAGAGGGAAGACCTTAATCCAATAGAAGAAGCATCTGCGTATCAGAGACTTATAAAAGAATTTGGTTTAAAGCAGGATGAGTTGGCGGAGAGAGTATCAAAGAGCAGGGTCACAATTACAAATTCAATGAGATTACTTAAACTGGATAAAAGAGTTCAGGAAATGCTTATTGATATGATGATCACAAGCGGTCATGCAAGAGCTATTCTTCCGATAGAAGATAAAGACTATCAATATAATCTTGCAATGAAGATATTTGATGAGAGGCTCAGTGTAAGAGAAGTTGAAAAACTTGTAAGAATCTATCTTGAAAATAAAGAGAAACCTGAAAAAACACAGGGTGAACAAATAGATGAAAATTTTGCTGTACAAATTGAGAATATGGAAGAAACTTTGAAGAACAGCTTTGGAACCAAAGTATCAATTAAGGCAAAGAGTAATAACAAAGGAAAAATAGAAATAGAATACTATAGTGTTGAAGATCTTGAGAGAATCTATGATATGTTGAACAGATAGATTATAACTCCATGATCTCTTCTCTTAAATAGTGGTTGGAAAACAGACTTAAATTAGTGGTGGTAGCAATTTACAACCTAAAACACTTCGACGGATTACAGAAGAGAATAAGGGATGATATCTGAAATAATTAGTAGGAAAAGAAATAAAAAGCAGATGGTGATGAAATGAGCATATTTGATAAAATAGGAATTGATGTAGGTTACATCGTAATACTTGAATTTTTCTTCATTTTTGTGCTATTTATCCTGTTTATGATACAGAAAAAAAAGAACGACAGAATGATCACAAAATACAACAGATTTATGATGTCGGGCGACGGTAAGAGTATTGAGAAAGAACTCCAGACCAAATTCAAAAAGGTCAGTGATGTTGTCGCAAGCATGAAGGATGTTGAAGAAAGAATAGAAGAACTTGAGGATAAGATGTCTTCCTCATACCAGAAGATGGGACTTGTAAAATATGATGCATTCAAGGAAATGGGAGGAAGCTTAAGCTTTTCACTTTCACTTTTAAATGAAGAAAATACGGGTATTGTGGTAACATCAATGCACAGCAGAGAAGGATGTTATACATATATCAAGGAAATTATCAGGGGCGAAAGCTATGTTCTTCTTTCAGATGAAGAAAAACAGGCGATCAAAGACGCAATCGGAAACGATATGATGGAATAAAAAAGCAGATGTCTCAGTTCAATGTCATTAAGAGAAGATGACGTTGAGCTGAGACTTTTTTTATGAGAGGTTGATTAATAGATGACGGTGAGTTCATCCCGTCACAGAAAAAAGTAAAGATGAAGTCTCTATCACAAGAAAAAAGGCATGAAAGTAAAAAATCAGCCGACATTGACAGTAGGATCATCATTAGATAGAATAAAAAAAAAGAATATAAAGGATCAGGAGAAGGATATAGAGATGTTTAAGAACAGAAGAGCAGTATTGGTTTTATTCGTGTTCAGCCTTATTTTATCGCTTGCGGCATGTGAACCGGACGATAAAAAGCATGAAAGAACTTTAAATGAAATATCGGAAAAAAACGCGGAAAGAAATGAGAAAAGAAAACGTTTTCTGACTTCCAGGGTATATGAAGAGGCCGGATCATATGTGAAGGATATACTTAGTAAGATAATGAAAGATTGTGAGATCGATATGTCTTTAGAGCCTGGAAATCTTATTGATTCTGATCTTGAAGAATTTAAGGATTTTTCGGAAAATGCAGAGACAAGAAAGAATTTCTTCGAAGGATGCGATCTGTATATCAAGGTTAATTTCTGGGATTATGAAAAAGCAGCTGAAGATATATACAATGAATTGATTTCACGTGGAATAAGCTGCAGGCTGGCGGCTGATAAGTTCGGGAGGGACATTTACAGAGTTAATGCTGTTACTGAAAAGGTGAAGTTTGAGCCTCAGGCGGAGACATAACAGGCTTCTTTCTCATGTCTTGTAGCATGCCGTCAGGCATGCTATCCCAAGGCTTGTGTGGCTATAGCACAAGTCTCGGGATGAAAAATCCTCGATTTTGCACCTTTTGCGAGTCAGAAAGGGATAAACAGCCTCTTTCGTGCAAGCACGAGCAGTCAGTTTACCATTTTGACCCTGGAATAATATTAATAGAAAGCGGGAAAACATGAAAAGAGAACCGGAATTGACAACGCTGTGTTATATAGAAAAAGATAACAGATATCTTATGCTTCACAGGGTAAAGAAAGAAAAAGACATTAACAAAGATAAATATATCGGAGTAGGTGGACATTTTGAATATGGCGAAAGTCCTGACGAATGTCTGAAAAGAGAGGTTATGGAAGAGACAGGTCTGATACTTCTTAAATACAGGCCGCGCGGTATAGTGACATTTATTTATGGGGATGCGAAAAAACCGGAGGAACGGATCGTTGAATATATGCATTTATATACGGCAACGGAATATGATGGTGAACTTATTGAATGCAGTGAGGGCGAGCTGGAATGGATAGAAAAAGATAAGGTATATGAGCTTCCGATATGGGAAGGAGATAAGATATTCTTCAGACTCTTAGAGGAGAGAGAAGAGTATTTTTCATTGAAGCTTGTTTATTCGCAGACAGATGAATTGGTTGAGGTAAAGATAAACTGATGCGTTAGATATGCCGGATCATAAGAAAAAAGTAAAAATACTCAGGCACTTAAGCTCACGTGTGAAAGGATTGAAAAATAAAATATTAAATCAATACATTTTTGCCGATATCGGCAGAAAACGAGAACTGTGCGTAGAAATTACAGAAAGGCAAGGGCACTGACTATGGATGATACGGCATTGAAACAGTTGGTACCCCATGCCGACAGAGTATACGAGTCCCTGCATATCGTTTTGGATGATCGCGAAGAACTGAGATATCCGGTCAATCATTTGAGACAACAGATGTGGATAGATTACTCCGGTACAATGATAAGCAGAGATCGGAGGAAAAGGCGTCGGAAGATCCCGACGGGTATCGCCTTCGTTCTTTTCGTGACTAGTACACAGCAATATGGTATTATGTAACAGAGCAGAGCAGAAAAAGGGGCTGTGAAATCTGAGAATTTAATTCTCATTTTTCACAGCCCCTTTAGTGCTTTGATTATGGTTTATTTCTGCTTAGGAACATTTCCTTTTCCGTAGTAACCGATGAGATAAAGCTCTTTTAACTCTGATACCAATGGAAGACGAGGATTGGCTGTCGTACACTGATCGCCGAATGCAAGGTCTGCAAGATCGTCTACCTTGCTTAAGAACTCGGCTTCGTCGATACCGTATTCCTTAAGTGTTGAAGGAATATCAAGATATTCATTCATCTGTTCTACTTCTGTTGCGAGCATCTCAACAGCGTCATCATTGTCCTTAGGATTGAAGCCCAATTTCTTCATTAACTCGAAGATCTTGTCGCCTACGATATAGCTCTCATATTTTGGCCAAGAAGTAAACTTGGTCGGATTAGAGGTTCCGTTGTATCTTATTACATGCGGAAGAAGGATAGCGTTGGCAAGTCCGTGAGGAACATGGAATTCACCGCCGAGCTTATGAGCGAGAGAGTGGTTGATTCCAAGGAATGCGTTGGTGAACGCCATACCTGCCATGGTTGACGCGTTGTGCATCTTCTCACGAGCGACAGGATCGCTTGCGCCGTTGGTATATGATCTCTTAAGGTATGTGAATACCATATCTACTGCATGAATCGCAAGAGCGTCGGTATAGTCTGAAGCAAGTACTGAAACATATGCTTCAAGAGCATGTGTGAGCACGTCCATACCTGTCCATGCGGTTGATTTCTTAGGAACTGACATTACGAATTCAGGATCGATGATGGCAACGTCAGGAGTAAGCTCATAGTCTGCAAGAGGATATTTCTTGTTGGCAGCTTTGTCTGAGATTACCGCGAATGATGTTACTTCTGAACCTGTTCCTGAGGTTGTAGGGATAGCTACAAGCTGTGACTTCTTTCCTAACTGAGGGAACTTATAGGTTCTCTTTCTGATATCAAGGAACTTAAGTGACATGTTCTTGAAGTCTGCGTCAGGATCTTCATAGAATAACCACATTCCCTTTGCTGCGTCGATTGCTGAACCGCCGCCGAGAGCGATGATTACGTCAGGCTTAAAGGCTCTGATAGCTTCAACGCCCTTCATGATCGTTTCAAGTGAAGGATCTGGCTCAACCTGATCGAAGATATCACAATGAACATGATTTTCCCTGTTTCTTAACTGATAGATAACTTTATTGACATATCCAAGCTGTGTCATGGATGGGTCTGCCACGATAAATGCTTTGCTTATATTAGGCATCTTTGAAAGATAAGATACTGATCCTGCTTCAAAGTAAATTTTATTAGGAACCTTAAACCACTGCATGTTGATTCTCCTCTTTGCGACTCTCTTAACATTTATAAGGTCAACTGCAGATACGTTATGGGTTGTTGAGTTTCCGCCGTATGAACCGCAGCCGAGTGTAAGTGAAGGCATATTTGAATTGTAAAGATCACCGATTCCGCCGTGGGTGGAAGGAGAGTTTACAAGGATACGTCCTGTCTTCATTCTGTTGGAGAATTCTTCAATCACTTTAGGATCTTCCGTATGGATAACTGATGAATGTCCCATACCGCCGTTAGCGAGCATTTCTTCGCAGAGGCGCATACCGTCTTCAACATCCTTTGCCTTAACAACTGCGAGTACAGGAGATAATTTTTCTTTTGAAAGAGGGTACTTAGGACCTACGCCTTCAAGCTCTGTACATAAGATCTTGGTGTCCTTAGGAATGGTGATTCCGGCAAGGGAAGCAATGTAAGCAGGAGACTGTCCTACGATGGCAGGGTTAACTGACATCTTTTCAAGATTTATAACTACAGGCTCTAATTTTGCTATTTCCTCAGGAGTTGCGAAATAGCAGCCTGCCTTGATCATAAGCTCTTTAACTTCATCATATACAGGAGCCTCGATGATGGCTGCCTGCTCGGAAGCACAGATCATACCGTTATCAAATGACTTTGAAAGTATAAGGTCGTTTACGGAGGTCTTTAATTTCGCGGTCTTCTCAATAAAGCACGGAACATTTCCAGGACCTACGCCTAATGCCGGCTTTCCGCATGAATAAGCTGATTTAACCATTCCAGGACCGCCTGTGGCAAGGATAAGGGCTACGCCCGGATGATTCATAAGGGCTGTTGTTGCCTCTATCGAAGGATACTCGATCCACTGGATACAGTTTTCAGGAGCGCCTGCAGCTACGGCAGCATCAAGAAGGGTCTTTGCGGCAGCAACTGAACATTTCTGCGCATTTGGATGGAAACCGAAGATGATAGGATTTCTTGTCTTGATACATGTGATAGCCTTGAACATTGTAGTAGAAGTAGGATTGGTTACAGGAGTTACGCCTGCTACGATACCGATAGGTTCCGCAACGAGCATATAATCTTCCTCTTCATTATTCTCGATGATGCCTACAGTCTTCTGGTACTTGATAGAATGCCAGATATATTCTGTAGCGAAGATATTCTTTGTGATCTTATCCTCATAGATACCGCGGTGGGTCTCTTCGATAGCCATCTTAGCAAGTTCCTGCTGCTTTGCAAGTCCTGCCAGTGCCATCTGATGAACGATGTTATCGATCTTTGCCTGATCAAGCTCCATGAACTCTTTGAGAGCTACCTGAGCCTTTGCTACCAGATCATCAATGTGATTCTGAGCGCTTGGTTGTTGTTTCTTTTCAGCCATTTATTTGTCCTCCTGATTATTTTATCTGCCGGGGTCTCGGTTCACAGAAATCGAAGATTATTGATATTGTGAAACAAGAACCTGAAATGACTGTGAAACAGTCATCCGGACAGTAATTGCAGGCTTTATATAAGTATGTTAAAATTTTAACAAACGCCTTTACTGCCTGTAATTATATTCTTTTTTAATGAGTTTGTAAATAGTTTATACCAAATTGGCGGAATTATATATTGTAAAAATAGTATTAATTTTTTAAAAATAATTGTGCATATTTACTAAAAGCCGGGATTAGCTGATCCCGGCTTTTAGTTATGCATACCCCCGGCATAAGGAAGATGCCAGCTGACGCTGACAGCCGGGCGGCGCAGGCGGGTAGGAGAGGGAAGGCCCCTTCCTGCTCGATCAGCAGCGGAGTATCGCCCTCCTGCCTAGTGAATGAGTTTCTTCAATGTTCCAAATAGCTTATCAGGTTCGATAGGCTTGTAGAGATGAGCGTTGAGACCTGCCTGAAGGGATTTCTGCACGTCTTCGTCGAAAGCGTTGGCGGTAAGGGCTATGATAGGTATTGTCTTCGCGTCGCCACGGTCTATATCCCTTATTGCGCGGGATGCTGTCAGACCGTCCATTACAGGCATCTGCATATCCATGAGGATCGCGTCATAGTATCCTTCAGGATTATTGGTAAACATTTCTACGGCTATCTTTCCGTTTTCGGCATGTTCCGAATCGATCTCTTCCATTTCGAGAAGAGCGATAAGGATCTCGGCGTTGATATCGATATCTTCGGCTATAAGGACGCGCTTTCCTGCAAGATCGGTATTACCGGCAGGATCAATGAGGTTTTGCGTATCGGCGGATATAACAGCAGAGGACGCTTCGGTCAGGGTAACTGTTACGGTAAATGTGGTTCCCTTTCCTTTTTCACTTTCAACCTCGATATCGCCGTTCATCATAGTTACGATATTCTTGGTTATCGCCATGCCCAGACCTGTGCTTACGTACTTATTTGCGTCATGTGATTTTTCCTGTGAAAACGCTTCGAATATCTTAGGTATGTATTCCTTGCTCATACCTATTCCGGTATCCTTCGCGATGAAGCGGAGAGTGCAGTAACCGTCAAACTTTGCTATCTGCTCTACGGTGAGGCTTACCTTTCCCGGAGTAGGCGTAAATTTAACTGAGTTTCCTAGTATGTTGATAAGAATCTGTTTAAGTTTCATTCCGTCGCCGATATAGCGCTCATTTACTTCGCCGATGATGCTGCATTCATATTCCAGGCCTTTATCGAGACATTGTCCGTTGATCATTATGTTGATCTGATCAAGGAATTCTTTGAATGAAAATTCTTCGTGCTTAAGCACCATTTTGCCCGATTCGATACGGCTCATATCGAGGATGTCATTAATAAGTCCAAGCAGGTGATTTGCGCTCGAACCTATCTTTTCGAGCTGATCCCTGGTCTCGGGAGCGAGATCCGGATTTTTAAGAGCGATATTGTCGAGAACTATTATCGCGTTCATAGGGGTACGGATCTCATGGCTCATGTTAGACAAAAAGCTGGTCTTTGCCCTGCTGTTTTCCTCCGCTATTATCTTTTCCACCTCGGTCTGTTTCTCACGCTTCATAATGATGCTGTAAATGTTAAGCAGGATTATCAGGGAGACTATGATCAGGCAGATCTGGATAAAGCTTGCCATGTCGATAGTTTTATTAACACTATCAAGTTCATCCCTTATGAACGAGACAGTAGTTGTTGAGATACTATCATCGGTATTTCGCAGGGCTTTATTGAGGTAATAGGTTGAATTCTCAACTGACTGCTTCTGGAAATTGTCAATTGTCTGGCGCATCCATACGCTGGAGGTGAAGATGATAAGTCCGAGTAATACTACCCATGCTACCAGCGAACGGCCCAGACGCCTCTCTTTATCTTTCTGCAGGAATATCCTGAAATATACAAAGCCGGAAATGCTCCACAGGCTCAGTATGAGATAGGATTCCGTGGACAGGGTGGTTATATCTATGAGGTTAGGGATCAGGAACTCCAGAGCAAAGAGCAGTGAGATTATTATTCCCGTTATTCCGAAACCGATCATT
>CACZSY010000112.1 GCA_902783965.1 uncultured Lachnospiraceae bacterium | reverse complement strand
CAATTAGAACTTAGTTCTCCGGAAACTAACGGGGAAAGCTACTCTGTGGCTTTCAACAAAGCGATAAAGGAGGAATATGACGAGATACAGCATACTGCTAATCGGTTCAGAGTTGCCTGTTTTGCAGAAACGCCATATTCTATGCTGATGTGGTCACATTACGCAAATTATCATCAAGGATTTTGCGTTGAATATGAAACACCTGACTATTCTTCAAACAACGCTGAAATTTACCACAATCTGTTTCCGGTAATATATACAGACAATAGAACAGATCTAACATCGCTTAGTTTGAATTGGAGGTCAAATGGTAACCTCTCAAATGAGGAACTATGGAACTTCTATAAATATGGATTACTTAGCAAAAGTCTGGACTGGAAATATCAACAGGAGTGGAGACTAATTTCCTGTGATAATCTCATAACCGATGATACTTATAATTGTCAGTTTTTCAAAATCAAAAAGGTTTATTTAGGTAACAGAATGTCTGCCAAAGATCGGAAGAAGATTATTAAAATATGCAAGCGTAAGGGTATACCATATGTTGGTGTAATCATTTCTCCCAATAAATTTGAGATGAAAGACTGTAGCATTCTATGTGAGAATTGTCTAAGAATTAAGCAGTGTAATAAGCGAAAACGTTCAAATAAATAGCTTTGGATCCAATGGGATAAAGCTGCAACCAGCGTAAATTCGGGAATTGGTATTGCTTTTTCGATGAGGATATGGTATAATACATTTAGTTAAAGCGTTTGAGATTATTAATGCAATATAAAAAATCATCAGTGAATAATAATTTTGTATCTGTAATAAAGGGGATGATTCTCTGTGAGTGATACAGTATCTTTTGAGATTTCTATTCCTTCTGATAACGATGGATATGTTCTGTTGCAATGCGAAAACTGCGGGGAGTATTTCAAATGCACCCCACATGATATAGAATCAGATGAGATTTTGAATATATACTGTCCGAATTGTGGTTTGACAAGCGAATCGTATATCACAAATGATGTGATTCAGCTTGCAAACGCTATGATAACGAACTATATACAAGATACATTATATGATTTTTCAAAGAAAATGGAAAGGCAGTTTTCTCACAACAAATTTGTAAAATATAAGGCTGGACGCAGACCTAAAAAAGCGTATGAGCCGCCTATATATTCAACTATAGAAGATTTGGTTGAATATAAATATAAGTGTTGTGCCCGATCAGCAAAAATCAGTCCTTTATTAAAGATGTCAGTATGTTTTTGCCCGTTTTGTGGAGGTGTAGAGTTTGGAGATCAATAAATCTACTTTAAAAACAATAATGTCCAAATTTAACAGTATTTCCAATCGTTTATTACAATCAACATATGATAACTATCTTGATGACCTAAGAAGGTTTTGTAATTATATAGAAGCTAACGAGCTGATAATGGAATATATAAATAGCTGCGGCGGTTACAATTCTGAAATGGAATCGCTATTAGACGAATGCTTACATAAAGGTGGAAAGATTAAATTTAGTCTTAATGAAGATGCGGAAACATCGGAGATATACTCATATATAAAGACAATTTGTAATAGTGAATATAAAAGCCTCCCTCCCGGAATAATAATACCGTATTCGTCATCAAATAAATTTGCGGATATGTTGAAAGAATTTAACCATTGTGTTATTTTAGCACTAATAAACCATATTAGTGATTACTTAAAGAAAGTAGGTATAGAAATGGGAATGGACGATAACGTAACTTACAACATCAATGGTCAGCAAGTGAATATAGCGAATGATAATGCGAACTTAACTGCAATTCAGAACAATAATGGCGTTAATTCTGATGAACTGCATAAGCTGATCGAAGTGATGAAATCAGAACTTAATCCGAACTTGTCTCCAGAAGATAAAGCTGACGCTGAAGAAAGCATTGAAATAATCGAATCCGAGCTTAACTCTGGAAATCCTGATGAGCAAAAAGTCAAGTCTCAGTTTAAGCTGCTTAAAAGACTTGATGTAGGTGTTAAATTTGCAAGTGCTTGTTGTTCGTTGCTCACTTTTGCGGATAAAATGTTTCCCTTTCTTGCAGAAGTCGCACCGTTTTATCAGAATTTGATAAAATAACCAAATAAAAATATTTGCCGTCACATTTACGTTGATTGTATGTGCGAATCTTAGAAGAAAACAAAAGCCTCTGTAATCCAGTAAAATGATTACAGAGGTTTTTTGTGTTTGATTAAGCTTGTACACTTATTGTCTGTCGACTTATTGTGTTCAAAGTTGTATAATATTGATAAAATGGAGGAGTGTTTATGGATATCGTTAAAGTGTTTGGCACAAATCTGAAAAAGTACCGTACACAAAAAGGGCTGTCGCAAGAAAAGTTTGCCGAAAAGTGCGGTTTGCACAGGACTTATATCAGTGATATAGAATGTTTCAGGAGAAGTATCGCCCTTGAGAATATCCAGCGTATTGCTGACGCTCTGGAAATTGAAACATATCAGCTTTTTATAGATAGCAATGAAAGCGAGGACTAAGTATGATTAACTATCAAAGAAATATAGCCGAAAGCGGATTGACCATTTACGAAATAATCGACCCGAATAATGAAACACTGTATATTCCAACGCAACGGCTTCAGGCAATTATCGAATCTGGTATGGTTGGATTATCTTTGCAGGGGTTACCATTAAGAACTCGCTCTAAAATAGTAAAGCAAAAGATTTGTGAATGTTTAGGATACCCTATACCAAAAAGCTTCAAGAAAACTCAACCTCGTTTTTATGGGCAGAACTTTGATGTTTACACTCAAAAGTCGCTCAATGTGCAAATCTGGAATGAAGAAATAACTCCTGATCGGCGCTATGTTTTCCTTGAGGTCAATGAAGATGATATTGTCACAAACGTTCGAGTTATTACTGGTGATGAACTCGCTGACTATGATAACACAGGAAAACTTACTACAAAGTATCAAGCGACAATGCATCACTTTGATCGGAGCAGCTTATT
>CACZSY010000111.1 GCA_902783965.1 uncultured Lachnospiraceae bacterium | reverse complement strand
TCCCGAAACCGGGATTTGTGGAGCATGACGCGGACGAGATATATCTTACGATGTATACCGTGGCAAAGCTTGCCCTTAACAGGGCGGGGATCGATGCTTCCCAGATAGCGGGAATAGGAATTACCAATCAGAGAGAGACTACGATCTGCTTTGATAAAGAGACCGGTAAGCCCGTATATAACGCGATAGTCTGGCAGTGCAGAAGAACTTCGGCTTATTGCGATGAGCTGAGATCCCGCGGATACGAGCAGATGATAAGGGAAAAGACAGGGCTTATCATAGATCCTTATTTTTCCGCGACCAAAGTAAAATGGATACTGGAAAATGTCAAGGGAGCGGCAGAGCTTGCAAAGGAAGGAAGACTGCTTTTCGGTACGGTCGAGACATGGCTTATCTATAAGCTTTCGGGCGGCAGGCTTCATGTTACGGATTATTCCAATGCTTCAAGGACAATGATGTTCAACATACACACATTAAGCTGGGATGAAGAGATTCTTAAGCTGATGGGAATACCTGCTTCAATGCTTCCTAAGGTAGTGGATTCAAGTTCTGTTTATGGGATGACAGAGACTTCCGTCTTCGGGATACCTGTACCGATCGCGGGCGCGGCGGGAGATCAGCAGGCCGCCTTGTTCGGACAGAAGTGTTTTAGAGAAGGCGAGATCAAGAATACCTACGGCACCGGATGTTTTCTTCTGATGAATACGGGAGATAAACCTGTGATGTCCAGAAATAATCTGATCACCACGATAGCATGGGGGCTTGACGGAAAAGTCACTTATGCCATGGAGGGATCGATATTCGTCGGAGGAGCTGCCATACAGTGGCTGCGAGATGAACTCGGGCTTATAGACAACGCCGCGCAGTCGGCGGAGCTTGCGAAGAAAGTGAGCGACACGGCGGGATGTTATGTGGTGCCGGCATTTACCGGCCTTGGAGCGCCTTACTGGGATCAGTACGCAAGAGGCGTGATAACCGGACTTACAAGAGGAGTCAATAAGAATCATATAGTAAGAGCGACTCTTGAATCCATAGCTTATCAGGTGCATGACGTAGTCAGAGCGATGGAGCAGGATTCGGGAATTAAGCTTAAATCCCTTAACGTGGACGGAGGAGCGAGCGCCAATAATTTCCTCATGCAGTTCCAGTCCGATATACTCGGCGTAAAGGTGAACCGACCGGTCTGTGTCGAGACAACGGCTCTCGGGGCGGCGTATCTTGCAGGACTTGCAACGGGATTTTACGAAGGGATTGAAGAAATAATGACACAGACCCTGATCGACAGGACATTTGCTCCGTCTATGGATAAGCGCAAGGCGGGAGAAAAGCTTAAAGGATGGCAGAAAGCGCTTCAAAGATCAATGAACTGGGAAGGTCAGGAAATATAAATAGGCCACGGCTTCGCAAAGCGAAATATTAATGCCGTGGCTCTCAATAAAGGAAGGAATACATGCCATGAACAAAGTGATCACTATAAGCAGACAGTATGCTTCCGGCGGCAGGATGATGGGAAAACTGATCGCCGAACACTATGGAATACCGTTTTATGACAATGACATCATCACGATCGCGGCAAAAGAAAGCGGTTTTTCGGAAAAAATGTTTGAGAAAGCCGAAGATAAAGCGCATAACAGCCTTATTTATTCCATCGCAATGGGAATGAATGTATTTGGAGCGCAGGGCTACAGTCAGGATGTGGTTAACATAGATGACAAGGTATTTCTTGCGCAGTCTTCGGTCATAAGGAGAGTGGCGGAAGAAGGACCTTGCGTTATCATAGGAAGATGCGCGGATTATGTCTTAAAGGACATCTGCGATTCTGTAAATATCTTCTGTCATGCAGACATCAACCAGAGGATAAAAAGAGCGATCGAGGTTTACGGCATGTCCCACGCGAAAGCGGAAGAAAATGTCCTTAAGGTGGATAAAAAGAGGGCAAATTATTACAATTATCATTCCGACAGAAAATGGGGAAGAGCCGATAATTATCATTTGAGCATAAGAACCGATCCTCTGGGGATTGAAAAGAGCGCGGAGATCGTCATAGGATATATTGACAGTATCGGAAAGGCTAAAGATGAAAATTAAAGAGCTTGAAAATAAAAAATATAATATGATAGCCGGTTATGTCATAGCTGTTGCCACTATGATAATAATCATCTACAATGTGATCGACAGCGTGCCTTTCTATTTTAAGGTGATACTGGAAAAAACAGAATGGCTGATGAAGGCTTCAAGACCTATAATACTTGCGCTGGTCTTCACTTATCTTCTGGATCCGATAGCGGATGTGATCGAGCAGGCGCTGATGAAGAAGACGAAGTTCTTCAGCACCAGATATAAAAAAGCAAGGGTGATCGCGGTCATTACTGTGATCCTGCTCGTGCTGGCGTTTATCGCGGGATTGCTGTCGCTCATAATCTACAGCATAACTGATAAGGTCAGGCTTGCGAAGATAGATGATATCTACGTGGTGGCGCAGAATTTTGCCACTTCGATAAATGATCTTTATCACAACATACTCGAAAGGCTCTCAAAGGTCAACGTCCGTTCCGCTGAGGTAAATGAGTATGTGACCAAAGCTTTAAAGACCGTTCTGACTAAGGTGACAGAGGGTTCGACAGCGGTGCTTTCTTCTGTTTCGGGAATCACGGGATTTCTGGGAGAGCTGTTCTTCGCGCTCATCATGACCATTTATTTTCTAATTGATGAGAATCTTATCAAAGGAACCGTGGACAGGATAGCGAGAGCTCTTTTCAGCGACAAGTCCAATAAGAGAATGAGATTTTTTGTAAATGAAGCCGATACCGTATTCTCCGGTTATATCAGAGGACAGTTCATGGACGCCTTTTTCATGATGGTGATGATAAGTCTCGTGCTTTCGATAATCGGAGTAAAATTCGGGATTATCATCGGTATCTGCGCCGGCATAGGAAATCTGATCCCGTATTTCGGACCGTTCGTGGCTTACGGCGGAGTACTTCTGGTGTGCGGTTTTTCAGGGGAATTCAAGAGAATGATCATTGCGCTCATCGCGCTTGTGGTGGTGCAGGCGATCGATGGAAATATCATCGGACCAAAGCTTTTAAGCAACTGTATTGAGATACATCCTCTCATAGTGATAATCTCGCTGGTGCTCGGCAGCGCGATCGGAGGATTCCTCGGAATGCTTCTGGCGGTTCCGGTAGGAGCACTTATAAAAGTGCTGTTCATGTACTATATAGACAGAAAGATCTCTGAAAAAGAGAGCAGGGTAGCTGCGGCACAGCCGGTTGTGAGCGAGAACGCGAACGAGGCAGAATGATGCCGGCAACAGATAGAAGAATAAATAAGAAAAGATGGAAGGAATAAAAATGGGAAGAATAAGAACAAGATTTGCACCGAGTCCAACGGGAAGGATGCATGTGGGAAATTTAAGGACTGCGCTTTATGCGTATCTGATCGCGAAGCATGAGGGAGGAGATTTCCTTTTAAGAATAGAGGATACCGACCAGGAAAGATATATGGAGGGGGCTCTCGATATCATTTACAGGACAATGGAAAAGACGGGTCTTGTGCATGACGAAGGTCCTGACAAGGACGGAGGCTGCGGACCTTATGTGCAGAGTGAAAGACAGGCGCAGGGCATATATCTTGAGTATGCGAAAAAACTTGTTGAAAAGGGAGAGGCATATTATTGCTTCTGCACCAAGGAAAGGCTTGAAACCTTAAGAAGCAGCGTTTCGGAGGAAAATGAGGAGACTACCATCGTTCACTACGATAAACACTGCCTCGGTCTTTCGAAGGAAGAGGTGGAGGAAAATCTTAAAAACGGAGTGCCTTATGTTATAAGACAGAACAATCCGACTACCGGAACGACTACATTTAACGATGTTATCTTTGGCGAGATAACTGTGGACAACAGCGAGCTTGACGACATGATACTCATCAAGTCCGACGGATTCCCTACCTATAATTTCGCCAATGTTATAGACGATCATCTTATGAACATCACGCATGTTGTAAGAGGCAACGAGTATATTTCTTCAACTCCGAAATACAACAGGCTTTATGAAGCTTTCGGCTGGGAAGTGCCGGTATACATCCATTGTCCGGTCATAACCAACGAGGAGCATAAAAAGCTCAGCAAAAGGAGCGGTCATTCTTCGTTTGAAGACCTGCTTGAACAGGGATTTGTTACGGAAGCGATCATCAATTATGTGGCGCTGCTCGGCTGGAGCCCTGACAGCAATGAGGAAATATTCAGCCTGGAGGAACTGGTCCGTGAATTTGATTACCACAGGATCAACAAATCCCCGGCGGTTTTTGATATGGGAAAACTGCGCTGGATGAACGGCGAGTACATCAAAAAGATGGATACGGAAAAGTATTATGAGATGGCTCTGCCGTATATCAAAGAGGTTGTTACCAGGGACTATGATCTTAAAAAGATCGCTGATCTTGTAAAGACCAGGATAGAGACCTTCCTTGATATAGCTGCGATGATCGATTTCTTCGAGGAGCTTCCGGAGTATGATACGGCTATGTACACCCATAAGAAGATGAAGACCAATTCGGAGAATTCATTAAAGGTGCTTAAAGATGTGCTTCCGGGATTCGAAGCGCTGGAGGATTATTCGATACCGGCGATAGAGAAGCTGTGCAAGGATTATATTGAGGCTGCCGGGATCAAGAACGGACAGGGACTCTGGCCGATAAGAACTGCGGTTTCCGGAAAGCAGTCAACTCCGGGCGGAGCTTATGAGATCATAGAGATAATCGGTAAAGAGGAGACGGTCAAGAGGTTAAAGAAAGGCATTGAGTTGCTTGAGGTACAGATATGAAAAATGTTTTCAGCGCAGCGCAGAATAAAGCAATAATGCATAAGGAGGGTCCGGCCATCATCATCGCCGGTCCGGGCAGCGGGTAAAACGCTTGTTATTACCCAAAGGACTCTTAAGCTGTGTGAAGAACAGAACGTCGATCCGTCACGGATTCTGGTTGTGACATTTACCAAAGCTGCCGCTGAGCAGATGAAGACAAGATTTCAGAAGCTTAGCGGCGGCATGTATATGCAGGTTTCTTTCGGAACATTTCATTCCGTTTTTTTCACGATTCTTAAAAACGAATACAGATATACAGGCTCCAACATACTTGCCGAGGATAAACGCTATGAGATTGTGGCAAAGCTGCTCTCTCATTACAGTTTTGAATATGAGGACGAAAAAGAGTTCATTGCGGGAGTCCTTTCCGAGATAAGTCTAGTTAAGGGCGGGCTTATTGATGTCAATAATTATTCGAGTCTTACAATGCCCGAAGATGTATTCAGGGAGATCTACAACGGGTATAACCGTTTCCTGATGGAGTCAAGACTTCTTGATTTTGATGACATGCTCATAAGATGTTATCATCTTTTAAAGAGTAATGAGAGGGTTCTTGACTTTTGGAGAGAACGTTTCCAATACATAATGATAGATGAGTTTCAGGACATCAATACGGTCCAGTATCTGATCATGAGAATGCTTGCACGACCGTTGAACAATATCTTCATAGTCGGGGACGACGACCAGTCGGTATACAGCTTCAGAGGCGCGAAGCCTGCGATAATGCTTAATTTTGAAAAGGATTTTCCGGGCTGCGAAAAGATAATCCTCGATAATAATTACAGGTCGGGCGCAAAGATAATCAGTGCGGCCCAAAGACTTATCGACAACAATGAACACAGATTTGAAAAAGATATCAAGGCAGTAAGAGACGGGGGCGAGGATATCGTCATCAGGGAATTCGACACGCTTTCAGGGCAGAACGAGTATCTTGCCAAAAGCATCAGAAACCTTAATTCACAGGGGATCGATTACAGCAGCATGGCGGTGCTCATACGTACCAACGTTCAGTCACAGGTCATCGCGGACAAGCTGATGGAGTACAACATACCGTTTTCCGTAAAAGAAGGCATGCCGGATATATTCGACCATTTTATTACCAGAGACCTTATGGCTTATATGGAGGCTGGCGGGCAGATCGGAAGGGATAAGGCTGCCGACAGAAATCTTATGGTGCGCGTTATCAACAGACCGAACCGTTATATAAGCAGGGACGCTCTGCTGCGCGGGAAGGTATCGAAAGAAGATCTGTTGGGCTTTTACAAAGACAGGACATGGATGCATGACAGGATAGAACTTTTGTATACGGACCTGGAATTCATTTCCACTCTTTCGCCTTATGCGGCGGTCTGCTATATAAGAAATAAGATCGGTTATGATGATTATATTAAAGATTACGCAAAGGAACGAAGGATATACGAAGACGAGCTTTTCACTATCATGGAGGAGATCTCGCAGAGCGCGAAGAGATTCGGTACTTTATCCGAATGGAAGGACTACCGCGATGATTTCAGGAGAAAGGTATTGCAACAGCAGGGTGGGGAAGGCGTGAACATAATGACTTTCCACGGCGCGAAAGGACTGGAATTTGATACGGTATTCATAGCCGACGCCAATGAGGAGATAACTCCGCATAACAAAGAAAAGACGCCGGCGGGCATAGAGGAAGAAAGAAGGATGTTCTATGTCGCGATGACGAGAGCGGTCAACCGACTGTATATCTTATGCGAAAAGGAACGTTACAATAAAGAGCTCATGCCGTCGAGGTTCATTGGCGAAATCCTGACGGATAAAAAAGCCATTACCGCCGGCAAGATGATATGGCACAGAGTCTACGGCGAGGGCAGGATAGTCGAGAGGGATGGCGGCAGGATAAAAGTAAGGTTCCGTCTTAACGGAACGGTAAAGATCCTCGATCTGGATCACTGCCTGGCAGCGGGCATTATCACGACCGAAAAACCGTTAAAAATTGAGAGCGATTATTCGAGGCAGTATGAAAAACAGCCTGATCCGATGGAGAAGATCAGAAGGCATTTTTCGGGGAAATCCTTTACTATAACTCTGTAAAATGGTATAATATGATAACAGGGGCAAAATAGCTTTTTGCTTCCGGCATTACAAATGTTTTGTGGGATCTCGGGAATGCGGAGCGAGAAGAGATCCGTTATCAAAACGTCATAAAGCGGGGTGAGGTTTTGCAGGATAAGAAGTACATCCTTATAATCGATGATTCGGTGACCAGTCTTAAACATGCGCAGGAGATGCTTAAGGATGATTACAGGCTGGCACTTTCAAAATCGGGGAAACAGGCCTTGGAATTTTTAAAGGATAACAAACCTGATCTTATATTATTGGATATAAATATGCCGCAGATGAACGGCTATGAGATACTTGACAGATTGAAGGAAGATCCGGCAACGGCTCAGATTCCGGTAATATTCCTGACAGGAGACAGCACCAATGAGAGTGAGCTTAGGGGCTTTCAGATGGGCGCGATGGATTTTATCACCAAGCCTTTCGTGCCGGAGATAGTCAAGAGCAGGATAGACAGGATAATTGAACTTGACGCCATGAAGAAGAGGCTTGAAGGCCAGGTCAAGATGCAGACCTCGCAGCTTGAGAGCATAAGGCTTAAGGCTCTTAAAGACGGACTTACCGGGCTGCATAACAGGAACGGATTGAAACAGCTTGTCGATGCATATACGGAGGAGAAGAAAAGCGGAGCCTTCGTAATGATAGATCTTGATAATTTTAAGCAGATAAATGACAACTTCGGTCATATTGTGGGAGACGAAGTCCTGATAAAAGTTGCAGGTATAATAAGCGACGTAATAGGGGAAGCTAATTATGCCGGAAGGATAGGCGGCGATGAATTCGTTGTATTCTTATGCACCGCCGTTACCAGAGAGGATGCCAAAGCGGCGGCACAGAAACTCTTATCTGCTTTAAAACTAAAATTCTTCAACAGTTATCTGGGCGATATCTCGATGTCCATGGGAATTGCCATGGCAGGCGAGGACGGAGAAGATTTTGAGACTCTGTACAGCAACGCCGATAAATCTTTGTATTATGTAAAGCAGAACGGAAAATCGGGATATCATTTTTACAGCGCGAAGAATACAGAGGGAGAAGAGGTAAACTTAAGGAGCATTGAGGTGGATGTGGCGCACCTGACCAACGTCATCAGGGAGCAGACGCCTGTAAAGGGAGCTTATATCGTTGAGTATGAGGCCTTTAAGAGAATATACAGATTCCTTGAAAGAATAGTCGGAAGGACCAAGTCCAACATTCAGATAGTGCTCTTTACCATTAAAGATAACGGTCCGGGAGATGATCCGGATGCGACGAGCAAGGCAATGGATCAGCTCGGCGAGGTCATTTCCTATTCACTCAGAAGAGGAGATGTGGGAACCAGATATAACGCGTGCCAGTATGTTCTGATCCTCATGGGTACCGACAGGGAAACCGGCATTATAGTAGCGACAAGGATAATCGACAGATATCTTAAGAGGGTAAATGACCCTGACATCGAGATATCATTTGATTACCGTAATATCGAACCGAACGAAGGGGGCGGGCCTTTTGTCAGAAACACTCAGGAGCAGAGATGAGATAGATAGCGGCAGTAAATGGAGAATAGAAGATCTGTATCCCGATGCCGAAAGTTTTGAGAAAGATTTTGATAAAGTCAATGCGCTGATAGACAGGATAGAAAAAGAAGGCAGGGATTTTGTCAAAGATAAGGAAAGCTTTAAGGCATTTATGAAGCTTTATCTTGAAGCCGGCGAACTCTTTGAGAGAGTGTATGTTTACGCTAACTTAAAGCATCATGAGGACATGACGGTTTCGGAGAACAGGATAAGAGCGGACAGGGCCGGACTGCTCGAATCGAAACTGTCGGCGGCTCTGGCGTTTTTTGAGCCGAAGATAATGGAACTGGATGAAGATACTCTTAACGGTTTCCTGGACAGCGAAGAGACCGGATACCTTAAGAAATTTTTTGAAAATATAACCAGATTAAAGAAGCATACCCTTTCTGAAAAAGAGGAAAAGCTTCTTGCGCTGGCTTCGCCGATGGCGGAGGCGGCGGAGACGGTATTCGAGATGTTCAATAATGCGGATGCCGATTTCGGAGTCCTTAAAGAAAAGAAGGATACTGTCCTTACACATGCGAGGTTTGGAAAATACATGACCTCAAAGAACAGAAATCTTCGAAAAGAGGTTTTTGATAAGTACTATGCTCTTTATCAGAAATATAACAATACGCTTGCCGCTGTTTATGTCTCCAGGCTGAAATCGGAGAT
Source organism: uncultured Lachnospiraceae bacterium (assembly GCA_902783965.1). Taxonomy (GTDB): domain Bacteria; phylum Bacillota; class Clostridia; order Lachnospirales; family Lachnospiraceae; genus RUG11200. Next base: position 2,139 of record CACZSY010000111.1, on the reverse strand, counting down.
ATTTTATGCGAAGGCGAGAGGTTACGAAAGTTCCATGGAGATGGAACTGGCTTCATCAAACATTCCGTGCAGGGTTTATACGAATCTTGTTGAGACGGTAAGGAGCAGGCTCGACCTTATGCACAGGTACATGAGGTTCAGAAAGAAAGCTCTGGGTGTCGAAGAGCTTCATATGTATGATATATATGCTCCGCTCGTACCAGAGGATGAGGTTAAGATATCTTTTGAAGAAGCAAAGGACATCGTAAGAGAAGCGGTTTCGGTCCTCGGGAAGGAATATACGGACGCTTTTGAAAACGGTCTTACAGGCGGTTTCATAGATGTCTATGAGAATAAAGGAAAGAGGTCGGGAGCTTATTCGTGGGGCGCTTACGGCTGCCATCCGTTTGTTCTCCTTAACCATCAGGATGATCTGAACAGTGTGTTCACACTGATACACGAGATGGGACATGCCATGCATTCATGGTTTTCTTCGGAAAACCAGCCGTATATATATGCGGGATATAAGATATTTGTGGCAGAGGTGGCGTCGACCTGCAATGAGGCGCTGCTGATAAAATATCTGATATCAAAGACAGATGAGAAACTGAAGGCGGATCCGGATGAAAGGACTGCAGCCGCCGCCAGGAAAAGGAAAGCGGTTCTTGTGAACTATTTTCTTGAACAATTCAGGACAACCCTTTTCCGTCAGACGATGTTCGCTGAATTTGAGATGAAAGTTCATGATATGGCGATGAAGGGCGAAAGCATCGATGCCGATATCCTGAATGAGATTTATCTGCAGTTAAACAAAGACTATTATGGTGAGGACATGATCTCGGATGAAGCCATTAAGGTTGAATGGTCGAGAATACCGCATTTTTATTCACCGTTTTACGTATACCAATATGCAACGGGATTTTCTGCTGCGATAGCACTGTCGGTAAGGATACTTTCCGGAGACGAAGATAAGATTGGGGCTTATCTGGGATTCTTAAAATCAGGCGGCAGCGATTATCCTATAGAATTACTTAAGAAAGCCGGCGTTGATATGAACAAAACGAAGCCGGTTGAAGATGCGCTTGACGTATTCGGGGATTATCTTTCGATAATGGAGGAGTTACTATTGGGAAAGGCATGGTAGTCACTATGAACAAAGAAGGCGAACTGTATGTAGCAAAGATACTGAATTCTTTAATAGCTAATTATGGCCGTACCGGAAGAAATATGGTCTTTATAAGACACTATATAACATTTGATCTGAGTGCCGATACTTTCGGCAGGATCAGGGATAACGGACTGCTGGAAGAAGATGTGTACTGTCTTTATCATAATTTTAATTCAAGCGAGATCCAGGGACCGGTTGAGCCGTTTATGGATTTTATTAAAGAGTTATATTATAATCTTTATTCCGACCAGATGTCCATAGAAGAATTTGTGGATGAATGCGGAGTTTACGAGCCGGTAAAAAAGAGCTTTATTTCTTATATCAAGGACGGTGTGATCGTCAGAGGTGAGACCGTGATCATCCCGGAGATCAAGTTCGAGAGACTGAAGTTTCTTGAGAGTATAATAGATATCCTCTTATTTGTGTCCAGAGAGCACAAGCTTATGATTGTTCTCAACAGGTTTCATCTTGCCCATCTGTCGACGCTTTACTTCATAAGGAACTGTATCAAGAGAAATAAGCTGGGAAATGTTGCATTTGTAATGACCTTCAACGATGTATATTCGACCATTGATTATGAGACGGAAGAATGGAACAAGCTTATTGCTTTAGCAGAGCAGGAGAACCTTGTCTATGACTGGAGCGCTCCGTGGGATGAGATATCCAAGACACTTTCAAAGGGATTTGTCTTTGAAAAGGATAAGATAGATGAATATCTTAAGATGAATTCTCTCCTTAACGAGTCGGGATTCACCGGACAGTCCATTTATTATCTTTCCATTATATATGAAGGAATATCAATAAATAAATATGTCATAAGCAGGGTTGACAGGATTAAGCTCATGCTTTTATATATGCATGCGGCTGTCTGCGAAAATGATTTCATAGATGCCTTGAAGGTTGCCGAGATGGTCAAATCCATAATCAGCGATGAGAAGAACCTGTATCTGAAATACAGTTTCTATTATGAGATGTGCCTGATAAGCATTTAT
>CACZSY010000110.1 GCA_902783965.1 uncultured Lachnospiraceae bacterium | reverse complement strand
CGCAGAAAGATCCGGATAATAACGGCGGTGCCGGCAAAGATGGTTCGACCGGCAAAGATGATTCGACCGGCAAAGATGATTCGCCCGGCAAAGATGATTCGACCGGCAAGACAGTTTCCGGCGATAACTCCGGCAGCTCCGTTAAGGCAGGCAGGGGACAGGTTACCGACAAATATTACAGAACCGATGTGGTAAGCCTCGGTATGTATCAGAGAGTGACCAGAAAGCTCGATATCATCGCGAAGAAAAGAGGCGTTTTTTACATAGACGGCTGCAGCCTCATTTACCACGACCTCATCTTCGGTATTAAAAATGTCAAAAGCTTTACCAACGACCTTACGCTTTTCGTCTATCCGCGAATGACTCTTAAAGGAAGGTTCAGCTACGCGTACAACGACCTTATCGGAGAGATAATAACGCGCAGGTTCATTAATGAAGACCCGTTTGAATTCAGGGGCATAAGGGACTACCGCATATCTGACTCTATGAAGTCCATCAACTGGAAAGCTTCCGCGAGAGGAACCGGTCTTAAGGTCAATGAGAAAAATTTTACTTCTTCACTCAGCGTCACCGTCCTGTTAAATCTTGAATCAAGGACGATGAACAGAAATATCGAAATCGAGGAAGCTTCCATAAGTCTTTGCGCGAGATTCGTGAACGACCTTATAAAACAGGGCATCGGCACTTCCTTTATCAGCAACGCCTCCGACGTGCGCAACGGCAGGAATGTAAGCCTCGAATACGGCAACGGCGATTCTCATATCCTTAACGCATTAAGAAGCCTTGCGACCATAGACGCGTCAAAGATAACCTGCGATTTTAATTCACTTTTAAAAAATTACGCGCGTACAAGGAGCAGCAACGACTACTGTATCATCATCTCCACGAGAACGAGCAAAGAGATCAGGGATACCGTTAATTACGTGATACGTCAGGGCTACAATTTCATCATCCCTTACAGTAAATATGACAAGATAAACAAGAGCGACACCGCCATCGGAAAATGTTCCGCGTGGTATGTTGAAGATTAGAAAGGAGGGTTTATATGAATCTAACGAAATACAGAAATCTCATACGTTTCATCAACACCCTCTGTGCTTATTTCATCTTCATTACCGCTTTGGCAATAATAGTATCCACTAAAGACGGCACAAGTCTCAAGCTGATCTTAACCTGCTGCATCCTTGGTCTTAATATTTTCTGGACTTACTCTGTCAGAGAGCACGTTGACAGTTTTTTTGTATTTATGCTGCTCAACTTTATGCCAATAATCATATACGCGGTTTTTTTCGCAAGAGGAGACACTTTTTATATTATTTTCAATACTGCTTTTCTGATCGTCACCTCCGTTATATCTTTCAGTTTCAGATATGCGGGAAATAACGAAAAGATATCCAGTGTGGGCTTTGCTCCCATCATTATAATATTTTTCGGATTTTTTATCATCGAACAGGGTAATAACATGCTTAAGACATTTGCAAGTTTTAACTCATTTCTGTTTATCATGTTCGTGATTGCCAATAATTATCTTCTCCACACACATGATTTTGTATTTACCAATAACTCGGCTGTCGGTGATCTGAATGATGTGAAACGATATTCGAGTCGTTTTTTCAAGACTTTTATGGTCATAATCGGTTCACTGAGTCTGCTTGCGTCCATACTGTCAAGCGACTTCATTATCTATAAGATCAAAAGTTTTATCCAATGGCTCATCAAACGCTTTTTCGACGCCATAGCTTCTCCTCCCAAACCAACCCCTGAACCGTCCGCGACTCCTATTCCCGATCCGCCTCTGGCGCCTAAGATCGCCGATGGTTTCTTTGATGAGGTTGACAAGCACGAGATGCCGGAAAGCCGTCTTCCCGATGTGCCCACATGGCTCATCTATACGGTATGCATAGTCGCCGTGGTTGTGTTCCTTGTCCTGTTCTTCTATATAGCTTATGTCAACTTTACAAGAAAGCTTGTTAAGGAAAATGAGACCAAGGAATTCATCAATCCTTTCGTCACCAAAGAAAAGCTTAAGCCGGCGCAAACCCAAAAAGACAAGACTGAAGGTCTCTTCTATCGCGGGAGCTATGATATGAGGATACGAAAGCTGTTTAAAAAGACCGTCGACCGGAACATGCTCGGCAAGATCCATCCTTCCGATACTCCGACGGAGATATGTGTCCAGTCATCCGGATACGCCGAACATTCAAATGATTATGAAGAATTAAAAAGAATCTACGAAAAAGCGCGTTACAACGAAGCGTCTTCCACCAAGGAAGAATATCAGCGGGCACTTGAACTCAGTAAGATCATCAATTGAAAAGAGGTACTTATATGATCAAAAAATTTGTCAGCGGAACTCCGTTCAATACCGAAGCCGTTACAGACTTTTATTCTTATGAGAATAATTCTCTGGCTTCGCTTCCGTATTTCAACTTTACCACCGAGAAAGACAAGCTTATACTTGAATACAGGATGGCTGAAAATGATGCCGTCTACGGTCTCGGAGAAGCCAATCGCGGCATTAATAAACGCGGCGGCAGATATGTAAGCTTCTGTACCGACGATCCCAGCCATACCGAGGAAAAGGTCTCACTCTACGGCGCGCATAATTTCATCATCGTAAGATCCTCCAAGACCTTCGGTCTGTTTATCGACTGCCCTTCGGAGGTTGTCTTTGATATCGGTTATGAAAGATACGACATACTTTCGATAAGCTGTGTGAGTGATGTCGCCATTTTCCTTATCACCGGAAACGGTCTCTACGATATAGCCAGACAGTTCCGTCAGGCAATAGGGACAAGCTACATTCCTCCGAGATGGGCTTTCGGATACCAGCAGTGCCGCTGGAGCTACATGAGCGCGGCCGAGATTAGAGATGTCGTATTTAATCACAGAAAACACAATATTCCGTTGGACGCCGTCTACATGGATATTGACTACATGGACGGTTATAAGGATTTTACCGTGAACGACGCTACCTTCCCTGATTTTACGGCATTTGTTAATGAAATGTCTTCCATGGACATCCATCTTGTACCTATAATCGACGCCGGAGTGAAGATCGAGAAGGACTACGAGACATATGAAGAAGGCGTTGCCAACGACTATTTCTGCAAGAATGAGAACGGTGAAGATTTCACAGCCACAGTATGGCCGGGGCTGACTCATTTCCCTGATTTTCTCAACCCTTCCGCAAGGGAATGGTTCGGAAACAAATATCAGTTCCTTATTGACAAAGGCATCGACGGCTTCTGGAACGATATGAACGAGCCTGCTCTTTTCCATACTCCGGAAGGCATCCTCGAAGCGCATGAAAGAGCCTGCGCTCTTGCAGATCTTGATCCCGACCCTGCTTCAAGTGAGTATATGGACTGTTTCTATAAGTTTAAGGACTTAAGCAGCAGGCTTAATAACCGTATGGAAGATTACGCAAGGATATATCATAATATCAACGGACAGACGGTCAACCATCTTAAAGTTCACAACCTCTACGGATACAATATGACAAGAGCCGCAGGAGAGGCTTTTGAAAGGATATGCCCTGACAAGCGTCTCCTTCTCTTCTCACGTTCATCTTACATAGGCATGCACCGTTACGGCGGTATCTGGACAGGAGACAACATGTCATGGTGGTCTCACATCCTGCTTTCAATGAAGATGATGCCATCCCTTAACATGTGCGGCTTTCTCTACACCGGTTCTGATATCGGAGGCTTCGGCTGCAACTGCTCAAGGCAGCTTCTTCTTCGCTGGCTCGGATTCGGGATATTCACGCCTCTTATGAGAAATCATGCGGCTTTGGGGACAAGAGTCCAGGAGGTTTACAGATTTGAAAATATCCATGAGTTCAAGAATGTCATCGACATAAGATATGCTCTTCTGCCTTATCTTTACAGCGAATTTGTCAAGGCGGCGCTTAAAGACGAAATGTATTTCAGGCCTCTCGCGTTCGACTATCCTGACGATGAGATCGCGAACCGCATCGAAGACCAGCTCATGGTCGGCGAAGGGCTTATGATAGCTCCTGTATATACGGAAAATACCGTAAGAAGATATGTATATCTTCCTGAGGATATGCTCTATATAAGATTCAAAGGATTTGCACAAAGAACCTGTGAGATCCTTAAAAAAGGCGATCACTGCATAGAAGTCGGATACGATGAGATACCTGTCTTTGTTAAAAAGAACCATATGCTGCTCCTGACAAAACCGGCGCTCTCTTCCAACGCTCTGGACTATTATAAGTACACCGCTTACGTATACAGGGATCCCGAGACCTCTGTTACTTATGAATTATATAATGACGACGGATATACGAGCAGGCTAAGTTTAAAAGACAATATCAGCCCGATAAGCGTAGACGAAAGCGGCAAGCTGATCGCGGCAAGCGGATATGAGGTTGAGGTTAT